>JBJMGZ010000497.1:0-9673 GCA_045807605.1 Thermoanaerobaculia bacterium
CTGCTCGATCTCCGACGCCTCGTTCGCGATCTTGAATCGTACGGCGGCCATGGCTCAGGCGGCCCTCCGGAAGCTCACCATCCACACCCCCATCAGGATCGCAAAGCCGCCGGCCAGGGTGGGGACGGTCAGCTTCTCGCCGAGCATCGCCGCCGCGATCGCAACCGTCACCAGCGGCTCGATGTAGAGGAAGGTCCCGACCTGCGAGGACGGCAGCCGGCTGAGCGCGTCGTACCAGAAGACGTAGGCGAGGCCCGAGCAGAAGACCCCGAGGAAGGCCACCGCCATCCAGCCGCGGGTGGTCAACCGCGAGACGTCCGAGATCCCCGGACCGGCCAGGAAGAGGAAACCGCTCAACAGCCAGCCGAACGTCATCACCCAGAACATCATGCCCGCTGAAGGATAGCGCTTGAGCCCCCGCCGGGAGAGCACCGAGAAGACCGCCCAGTTGGGAGCGCTCGCGAGGATCAGCCAGTCGCCCGGAGCGCCGAGCCGGCCCGCGGCCAGCGAAGAGAGATGGCCGCGCGTGGCCACCACCAGCACGCCGGCCGCCGCCACGCCGATCCCCAGGGCGGCCAGGGGAAGCACCCGCTCCCCCAGCACCATCCATCCCAGGAGAGCCATGAAGATCGGGGTCGAAGCCACGATCCAGGAGGTCGTGCTCGCCTGGGAGGTCACCAGGCCGTTCGACTGCAGCCACTGGTGGAAGGCGATGCCGAGGAAGCCGAGCAGGGCAAAGTAGGCGAGGTCCCCGGCCGCGGGGAGCGAGAGCTGCCGGCGCGCGAGCACCACCACCCCCATCACCGCCACCCCCATCCCGAAGCGCAGCCACACGACCGTGATCGGGGCAGCCTCCCCCACCGCGATCTTGGTCGCGATGAACGACGCGCCCCACACCATGACCGCGAACAGCGCCGCCAGGATCGCCCCGGCGCGCGAGCGCTCCGGCTCGGGATTGGGAACGGGCATCTGCGGGAGGATTCTATCCAACAAATCCAATAAGATACCCGGGACGGCCCGGTTTCGGGGTCGCGGGACCAAAGGAGGATGGGGCGATGGGTGCAGAAGGGGCGGCGGTGGTGGCAGAGCAGATTGCCCAGGCCATCAAGGCTTCGGGCGCGATCGTGCGGGTGGAGCCGGACGACTTCCTCAGGATCCTGGCGCGCAGCGCCGATCCCCTGGTGGTCTCCGCCCCCGGCGGCTACCTGTCCGGCGGCCACGACTATCTCACCAGCTACAAGGGGCTCGGCTTCTTCACCAACTCCCCCAGGCCCCTGACCCTCCCCGAAGGCGCCGAGGTCGTGGCGGCGCAGAAGATCTGGATCCCATCCCGCTGAGCACCTCGCTTTACAACGTGATGCCGCCGACGCCGAAGACGCCCGCTCCCCGCCGTCCCCTCGCCTATCCGCAGCCGGCCGCGCCCCACGGCGAGACCCCGGTCCGGCGGTGGCGGCGCAAGGGCCGCACCTACGCGCTGCGCGCGTTCGACCGCACCATCCTCGCGCTCTACCGGGCCATCAACTGGCTCGACCGCAAGGCCCCCCTGGAGCGCCGCTACTTCCGCGTCGCGATCTTCGGATCGAGCCGCATCCAGGAGAGCGACGCCATCTACTCCGAGGTCAAGGAGCTCGCCCGCCGCCTCTCCTTCATGGGGTGCGACATCGTCACCGGCGGCGGGCCCGGCCTCATGCGCGCCGCCAACGAAGGGGCGCGCGCCGGCGCCTATCGCTACAAGACCCGGTCGTTCGGCCTCACCATCCTCCTCCCCATGGAGGAGCAGCCGAACCCGTTCCTGGACGAGGTCGCCCAGCACAACACGTTCTTCTCCCGCCTCCACCAGTTCATCCGGCTCTCCCATGCCTATCTCGTCGTGGACGGCGGCATCGGCACCACCCTGGAAGCCCTGATGGTGTTCCAGCTCCTCCAGGTCAAGATGCTCAAGGACCGGCCGCTGATCTTCGTCGGCACCATGTGGCGCGGCCTGCGCAGCTTCATCGAGCACGAGATCATCGACCGCGGCTACGCCTCGCCCCCGGACCTCGACGCGGCCGTCTGGGTGGACACCCTGGACGAGGCCCTCGCGGCCGTCGAAGCCGCCCGCGACGATTTCCTGCGCCGGAACAAGGTCATCCTCCCCCCGGTCGCCGAGGAGCCGGCGGCCGTGGACAACGAGTCGCTTGGCTCCGTATAAGGAAGAGAGAGCGAATGGGCTTGATTGCATTCATGTTTCAGCTCGGCCCCGCGCAGGGCCCGAGCCTGCTCGACCGCTTCTGGGAAGCCGGGCCGATGGCGAAGCTCGTGCTCGCCGTCCTGGTCCTGTTCTCCCTCGGCTCCTGGGCCATCATGATCGGCAAGCTGGTGCAGCTGCGCCGCGCCGACCGGCAGAGCGAGAAGTTCCTGGAGGTCTTCCATCGCAGCCAGCGCTTCAGCGAGGTCAACGCCCAGTCGGGCAAGCTCCGCGCCTCGCCGCTCGTCGGCATCTTCCAGGCCGGCTACGCCGAGATCGACAGCCAGATCAAGGCCCAGGCCCCCGAGGGCGACCGCAAGGTCTACCGCATCACGTCGATCCCGGCGCTCCAGCGCACGCTCGGCCGCTCCGCCCACGTGGAGCTGCAGAACATCGCGCGCTGGACCACGTTCCTCGCCACCACCGCCGCCGCCGCCCCGTTCATCGGCCTGTTCGGCACGGTCTGGGGCATCATGGACGCCTTCGGCGACATCGGCCTCACCGGCTCGACGTCGATCGTGGCCGTGGCGCCCGGCATCTCCGAGGCGCTCATCAACACCGCCGCGGGACTGGCCGCCGCCATCCCCGCCCTGATCGGCTACAACTACTTCTCGCACCGGGTGCGCGTGCTCCGCGGACGGCTGGAGGACTTCGTGCTGGAGCTCCTCAACCTGGCCGAGCGCAACTTCACCTAGGGGGGGCAGCCATGGCGTTCAACGTGGGCAACGGGATGGGAGGGGACGACGACGATCCGGTCCTCGCGGACATCAACGTCACTCCGCTGGTGGACGTGATGCTGGTGCTCCTCATCATCTTCATGATCGCGGCGCCCATGCTCCACCAGGGGGTCGAGGTCGCCCTCCCGCGCGCCGACGCCGCGAACCTGCCCATGCGGGTCGAGGACCCGCTCGTGGTTTCCATCGACCGGGACGGCAACGTCTATCTCCAGGAGTCCCGGATCGCAACCGAGGACCTGGTCGAGCGCGTCACGTCCCAGATCAAGGCGCGGGGGGACGAGAGCGTCTTCCTCAAGGGGGACCGCGAGGTGCCGTACGGCAAGATCATCGAGGTGCTCGACATCCTCCACCAGGGCGGCATCGTCCGCGTGGGGATGATCACCGAGCGCCCGCCCAGGGAGGGACGGAGCTGACGTGAGCCGCGAGGTCAACGGGGTCCTGGCCGACCGCGCCCGCAGGCACGGCCGCAACGCCGAGGCGAGGAGCTTCCTGGCCGCCCTGGCGCTGCACGGCCTCCTGCTCGCCGTGGTCCTGCTCGCGCCGCGCCTCAAGCCCCCCCCGCCACCCCTGGAGTTCGTGCCGGTGCAGATCATCCCGGCGCAGGCGCTCGGCGTCCGCCGGCCCGCTCCGCCGCGGCGCCAGGCGCCTCCCGCTCCCGCAGCCGAGACGCCGGCGCCTGAGGAAAAACAGCCCGAAGCCGCTCCCTTGAAGCCGCAGCCCGCCGACGACGTGCCCGCGCTTCCCGACCCGGAGAGCGACCGGAAGAAGAAGGACCCGAAGCCAAAGCCGCCAGAGCCCTCCCGCGAGACTCCGGCTCCGGACAAGGGCGCGACCTCCCGCGAAGGCTCGGGCAAGACCGAGGCAGGCACGTCCGGCACGGCTCCGGGCGAGACGGGCGACCAGCTCGGCCGGCGGGGCGGCCCGCGAGGCAACCCGCTCGGCACCACCGCCTTCGGCTCCGAGGTGGGCGGCCTCGACAACCCGGACTTCACCTATGCCTACTACCTGGACCGGCTGCTGTCGCTCATCGACGCCCAGTGGGCGCGCCCGGCCATGGGCGGCGGCGTCAAGGCGGTGATCTTCTTCCGCATCGGCCGCGACGGCGCCATGGCCGACCTGCAGGTCGAGCAGTCTTCCGGGTACAATTCGTTCGACCTGGCGGCTCTGCGCGCCGTGCAGAACGCCGCTCCGTTTCCTCCTCTGCCGAGGGCCTACAAGCACGAGGACCTCGGCGTCCACCTGATCGTCCGATGACCTAGGGGAATGATGAGATCGAAAGCCCTGGCCCTGACCGCCTCCGCCGTCCTCCTCGCAGCAGGCCTCTCCCTGCCGCGGATCTTCGCCCAGGAGCCCGCTCCCCCCGCAGCCACCACGCCGCCGGAGCAGGATCCCCAGGTCACCCTGGAGCTCAACCGCGGCCAGCGCCCGCCCATGAAGCTGGCGATCCCGCCGTTCCGCGGCACCCAGGCGCTCTCCGGCGCGGCGGCCGGCGCGGCCCGCGAGATGGAGGAGACCGTGCGCCGCGACCTGGAGAATTCGGGCTACTTCGAGATCCTCGGCCCCGACCGCATCGGCCCGGTCAAGTGGAGCGGCGACATGCAGCGCGACGTGGAGCCGTTCCGCGCCCTGGGGGCCGAGACCCTGCTGCTCGGCGACCTCCGCGCCGAGGCGGACCGCATCGTCTTCGAAGGCCGGCTGTTCGACATCGCGAGCGGCCAGCCCATCCTGGCCAAGCGCTACCGCGGCAGCGTCACGGTGTCGCGCCGCATCGCCCACACCTTCGCCGACGAGGTCATCCGCTACCTGGTCGGCAAGCCCGGAATCTCGCAGTCGAGCATCGCCTTCACCAGCGACCGCTCCGGCCACAAGGAGATCTGGGTCATGGACTACGACGGCCAGAACCAGCGCCGGATCACCGGCCACCGCTCGACCTCGATGTCGCCGGCCTGGAGCCCGAACGGCGACGCGCTCGCCTATACCTCGTTCTTCGACGGCCCGCCCTCGATCTACCTGGCGGACATGGCCACCAACCGCAAGACGCCCGTGGTGACCTCCGGCTCGATGAACACCACCCCCAGCTTCTCGCCGGACGGCGGGCGCGTCGCCTTCGCGCGCTCGGTCGAGGGCAACGTCGAGATCTTCAGCGCCGACCGCAGCGGCAAGGGCCTGCGGCGGCTGACCCACTCGGGAGCCATCGACACCAACCCGGCCTGGAGCCCGCGCGGCAGCCAGATCGCCTTCACCTCGGGCCGGGCGGGCAACCCGCACATCTACGTCATGGACCCCGAGGGCACGGACCAGCGCCGCGTGACGTTCGACGGCGACTACAACGACGGCGCGGCCTGGAGCCCCGAGGGCGACCTGATCGCCTACACCAGCCGGCGCGGCGGGCGCTTCCAGATCGCCGTCACCAACGTGGTCAACCTGGCCACCCGGGTGCTGACCTCCGGGCCGGGGGAAAACGAGTCGCCGACCTTCTCGCCGGACGGGCGCAAGATCGCCTACGTCTCCCGCCGCAGCGGGCGCAAGCAGATCTACGTCATGGACCTCTCCGGCGGCAACGTGCAGCAGGTCACGCAGGAAGGCAACAACGACATGCCCGACTGGTCGAGAATCCCCCCCGAAAGGTGATAGAGTTCAGGACCCCAGCAGTCCCCCCGTTGTTTGACATGGAGAGGAAGAGCATGAACCGCAACAAATGGATGATATGGATGGTGGTTCCGGTTCTGGTCACGGTCCTGACCGGTTGCCCGAAGAAGAAGCCGGCGACGCCGCCGGCCGATCTCGACGTGGAGACCCAGCCGGTGGAGACGCCGCCCCCGGGCCCGACGCAGGAGGTCGTGCAGACGCCGCCGCCGGCGATGGACGACGAGACCGAGGACCCGATGCTGTCGGCCGACCTGCAGGTCGTGAACGACGAGCTGCGGCGCCGCGGCTTCAGCCCGGACGTGTATTTCGAGTACGACGAGAGCTCGCTCTCGGACGAGACCCGGGAGCGTCTGGCGCGCAACGCCGAGCTGCTCAAGGCGCAGGCCCAGTTCCTGGTGACGATCGAGGGCCACGCCGACTCCCGCGGCACCAACGAGTACAACCTCGCCCTCGGCGACAAGCGGGCCAACTCGGTCCGCGACTACCTGGGCTCCCTGGGTGTCGACGGCGGCCGGCTGCGCATCATCACCTACGGTGAGGAGCGCCCGGTCTGCACCGAGGAGGAGGAGAGCTGCTGGTCGCAGAACCGCCGCGGCCACATGATCATCACCGGACGGGCCAACGTCGGCTGAGCCGGGTCATGCTGCGCCGCGTCCGCACCCTCCCACTCGCCGTCTGCCTCGTGGCGGTCCTCTCCGCCACGGGGTGCGTCACTCCCCAGGACATCGAGGGCCTGAACGCGCAGCTCGCCGACATCCAGCGCCAGGTCCTGCAGATTCAGAAACAGGCCCCGAGCAAGGAGGAGGTCTCCAGCCAGGTCTCGAACCTGGGGACCAGCGTAGGTCGGCAGATGGATTCGCTCCTCAAGACCGAGGCCGACATGCAGGTGAAGCTGCAGGACCTGTCGAGCCAGATCGATGAGCTGCAGGCGAAGCTCGAGGACACGAACTACCGCCTGGCGCAGCTCTCCCAGCAGATCGCAGCCACGAACCAGGAGCTGAAGACCTTCCGGCCGGTGCCGCCGCTGCCGTCGAATACCGCTCCCGAAGGGACCATCGGAGGGGATCCGCAGCAGCCGGTCCAGCCGCCGCCGCAGCAGAACCCGGGTGGGGGTGGAGCCGATCCCCAGACCCTCTACAACTCCGCCTACAATGACTACCTGAAGGGCAGCTACGACCTCGCGATGCGGGAGTTCCAGGAGTACCTGGCCAACTTCCCGACGACCGAGCTGGCCGACAACGCCACCTACTGGATCGGCGAGTGCTACTACCGCCAGCGGCGGTTCCGGCAGGCGGTCGAGCAGTTCGACACCGTCCTGGAGCGCTACTCGCGCAGCGACAAGGTCGCGGCGGCCACGCTCAAGAAGGGCTATGCCCTGCTCGAGCTGGGCGAGCGCTCCCAGGGCGTGGTCCAGCTCCGGCACGTGATCAAGCAGTACCCGAACAGCGACGAGGCGAACCTGGCCCGCCAGCGCCTGCGCGAAATCGGAGTTGACGCGAGCTAGCCCCGGGTGGTATAAGACTCCGTCGCACCTTTGCGCGGTGCGACTTCGTTTTTTCAACCGAACAGCATCGAGGAACTATGGCGAACACGAAGTCTGCCGAGAAGCGGCACCGTCAGAACCTGCAGCAGCGGGCACGCAACCGGGCTCACCGCTCGCGCCTGCGCACCGCGATCAAGAACCTCCGCGCCGCCATGTCCAGTGGCGACGCTGCGGCGGCCGAGGCCCTGCTGCCCACGACCTTCAGCGTGATCGACAAGATCGCCCAGAAGCGGGTCATCCACGCGAACGCCGCCTCGCGCTACAAGTCCCGCCTCGCCCAGCGCGTCGCCGAGCTCAAGCAGGCGTAGGCCCCTCACCCCCTGGCCCCCTCTCCCATCGCCCTCCCGCCCTCCCGGGAGAGGGGGGACGTGTATTCATAGGTTCATCGAGGAAATGTAGGGGAGGGGCTTGCCCCCTCCCGGGCGGGCGGAGCGTTGGTTCCCCCTCTCCCGGGGGATGGGTGTGCGATGGGAGAGGGGGTTAGGGGGTGAGGTCCTAGAACCCCTCCAGCAGATCGCTCACCATCGTCTCCGCGAACTTCTCCGCGGCTTCTTCGATGGCTTCGTCCTCGCGGTCGAAGTAGGCGGTCTCGGTGGCCTGGATCTCGTAGCTCTCGCGGAAGACGTAGCGGTCGTTGCTCCAGATCACGGCGTCGGAGCCGACGCGCTTGAAGGCCATCTGGGCCACCACCACGATCTCGTACTGGGTGGCGCGGCCGGAGGCGTCGAAGGTCACCGCGCGGACGTCGAAGCCCACCACCGTGCCGGAGAGCTCGGCGTCCGCCCCCTCGGGCGCTCCCACCACCGAGAAGCGGTTGCGCGTCACCATCTCGTCCGCGATGGCGCGGGTCAGGGCCTGCTCCACCTGCGTGCGCTGGGTCTTGTTCTCCAGCGGCCGGACGTAGACCTCCCGCACGTCCTCCGGCACGTTGTTGCTCGCCCGGCCCACCAGGGCGTAGCCACAGCCGGTCAAGCTCTGGAGGAAAAGACCGAGAAGAAGGCCGAGGACGGCCGGGCGTTTCGATCTCATGCGGATCTCCGGGTCACCAGGTTGATCAAGCGGCCGGGGACGACCACGGCCTTGGCCAGCTCGCGGCCGGCCAGATGCTCCCGCACCTTGGCGCTCGCGAGAGCCGCCTCCCTCACCTCGCGCTCCCCCGCGCCGGCGTCGACCTCGACGCGGTCGCGGAGCTTGCCGTCCACCTGCACCACGAGCTCGATGCGCGCGCGGCGGAGCTTCGCCTCATCGTACTCCGGCCAGGACGTGTCGAGGAGCCCCTCGACGTGATCCAGCCGCTCCCAGAGCTCCTCGGTCAGGTGCGGAGCCATGGGGTGCAGGAGCTGCAACAGCGTCTCATAGGTGCGCTCGCACTGGAGGCGCGTCGCGGTCAGGTCGTCCAGGGCGCGCGCCAGCGCGCTCGACAGCTCCATGAGCGCGGCCACCGCGGTGTTGAACGAGAAGCGCTCGAAGCTGTGCGTCACCCGCTGGATCGCGGCGTGGCGCTCGCGCTCCAGCTCGGCGTCGGACGGCCCGATCGGCGGCGCGCCCGGGATCTTCTCCGCGATCCGCCAGACGCGCTGGAGGAAGCGCCAGGCGCCGGCGACCGCGTCGTCGTTCCACTCGGCTTCCTTCTCCGGCGGGCCGAGGAACAGCGTGTAGACGCGCTCCGTGTCCGCGCCCATCTCCTCGATCAGCTCGTCCGGCGAGACCGTGTTGCCCTTCGACTTGGACATCTTCTCGATCCGCCCGGACTTCTCCGACAGGCGGGTGATCATCCCCTGGTTGAACAGGTCCTTGAACGGCTCCTCGAAGCCGACCAGGCCCATGTCGTGGAGCACCCGGCAGACGAAGCGGGCGTAGAGCAGGTGGAGGATCGCGTGCTCGATGCCGCCGATGTACTGGTCCACCGGCGCCCATCTGTCGGCCAGCTCGGGATCGAAGATACGGTTGGGGTCGCGGGCCGAGAGGAAGCGCAGGTAGTACCAGGAGCTGTCCACGAAGGTGTCCATCGTGTCGGTCTCCCGCCGCGCCGGCTTCCTGCACTTCGGGCAGGCGGTCTCGACGAACCCCTTGTGGCGGGCGAGCGGGTTGCCCTCGCGGCCGGTCAGCTCCACGTCGTACGGCAGCTCTACCGGGAGCTGGTCGTCCGGCACCGGCACGACGCCGCACTTCTCGCAGTAGACCACCGGGATGGGCGTCCCCCAATAGCGCTGGCGGGAGATCAGCCAGTCGCGGAGGCGCCAGGTCACCTTGGACCGGCCGAAGCCCTTCTCCTCGATCCAGGCGATGAACTTCCGCACCGTCCCGGGCGAGGACTCCAGCCCGTCGAACGGCGGCGCGTTGCGGATCACCCCTTCCACGTAGACTTGGCGGACGGCGAGCCCCTCCTGGCGGGCGAAGGCCAGGTCCCGATCATCGTGGGCGGGCACGCCCATGACCGCGCCGGTGCCGTAGTCGGGCACGACGTAGTTGACGATCCAGATCGGGATCGGCTCGCCGGTCGCGGGGTTGATGGCC
>JBJMGZ010000498.1:0-8847 GCA_045807605.1 Thermoanaerobaculia bacterium
GGCGTCTCTACATTGGGGGGCAAGATTAAGTTAGCGCTTATACCCCTTGTGGGTGCCCTGTGGAGGGCGGCCCCAATGGCCGCCCCAACAAGAGAACCGGCTCGGCCGCCGTTTCGAACTGCAGGCGGTGGAGGCGGGCGTAGAGGCCGTCGCGGGCCAGGAGCTCGCCGAGGGTGCCGATCTCGGCCAGCCGGCCCGCGTCGAGGACCGCGATCCGGTGGGCGCGCTGGATGGTGCTCAGGCGGTGGGCGATCACCAGCGTGGTGCGGCCGGCCATCAGCCTCTCCAGCGCCTCGCGCACCAGCCCCTCGCTCTCGCTGTCCAGCGCCGACGTGGCCTCGTCCAGGAGCAGGACGCGCGCATCCTTGAGCAGGGCGCGGGCGATGGCGATGCGCTGCCGCTGCCCGCCGCTCAGGCGCACGCCGCGCTCCCCCACCACCGTGTCGTACCCCTCGGGCAGCTCGCGGAGGAAGCCGTCGGCGTTGGCGGCGCGGGCCGCGGCCTCCATCCCTGCCGCGCTCGCGCCCGGCCGGCCATAGAGCAGGTTCTCGCGCACGGTGCCGCCGAACAGGTGGGTCTCCTGCGGCACCATGGCGATCTGCCCGCGCAGGCTCGCCAGCGCGAGCGAGCGCACGTCGCGGCCGTCGACGAGCAGGCGGCCCGCGGTCGCGTCGTAGAACCGCGGGATCAGGTTGAGCAGGGTGCTCTTGCCCGCGCCGCTGCGGCCGACGAGCGCCAGCACCTCGCCGGGCGCGATTTCGAAGGACAGGTCGCGCAGGGCGAAGCCGCCCGCCCCGGGGTAGGAGAAACCGAGGCGGTCGAAGGTGATCCGGCCGCGCACCCGCGGCAGCGGCAGCGGGCTCGGCGGGTCCACGATCTCGGGCCGGGTGTCGAGCAGCTCGAACAGGCGCTTGGACGCGCCGAGCGCCTGGTTGAGCTTCACCCAGAGGCCGCTCAGCTTGCCGACCGACCCCGCGAGCATCACGGTCAGCACGAGGAAGGTGACGAGCTGGCCCATGGTGATCCGCCCGGAGCGGACGCCGCTCGCGCCGAACCCGGCCACGGCGAGGATCGCGCCCAGGAAGAGCAGGGTGATCGCGGGTCCGAGCGCGGCGCCGAAGCGGGCGCGGCTCATGGCGGCGCGGAAGGCCTCGTCGATCCGCGACCGGAAGCGCCCGATCTCATGGCTCTCGCGGCAGAACGATTTGACGACCCGCGCCCCGGAGATCGCCTCCTCCACCACCACGGTGGCGCGGGCGAGCTCGTCCTGCACGCCGGCGGAGCGGGCGCGCAGGCGCCGGCCCGCCGGGATGGCGAGGAGCAGCACCAGCGGGATCACGGCGAGCATGAAGAGGGCGAGCCGCCAGTCGGTGACCACGAGGAGCGCCAGGGAGCCGGCGAAGAGGAGGACCTGGGAGATGCCTCCCGCGAGGTCCTCCGCCAGCAGCCCGCGGACGGCCGCGACGTCGTTGGTCAGCCGCGAGACGAGCTCGCCCGTGCGCCGGCCGGCGTAGAAGCCCAGCGAGAGGTCCTGCAGGTGGGCGAAGAGCGCCAGCCGCAGGTCCGCGACCGTGCGCTCGCCGACCGTGGCGAGCAGGTAGGCCGCGATACCGCTCGCCAGGCTCTGGCCGACGAGGATCAGGATGAGGAGAAGGTTGGGGCGCCAGAGGTTGCCCTCACCGGCAGTACCGGCGGAGAGAGCGTCCACCAGGCGGCGCAGGGCGAGAGACGCGCCGAGCGTGCACAGGGTGGCGGCGAGCACCGCGGCCAGGGCCGCGGCCAGGCGGCGGCGCTGCGGCCGCGCCAGGCCGGCCAGCCGCGGCAGGAGGGGCAGGACCCGTTGCAAGGTGCTCATGGCGCAAAGCCGGCCCGGGGAGGCGGGAGGGCTCCCCCGCCTCCCCGGAGGGTCCGGTTCAGATCACGACGCAGGCGACGGCGATGGAATCCACCTCCGAAGCCTGCAGCCGGTGGCCGAGCGCGATGTAGTCGATGGTCGAAGCGAGCTGCTGATCGGGCAGCAGCCTCTCGGGAACTCCGCACTCGCGCATCGCGGCGGCCGGATCGTTCTGGAAGGCCTTGCGGAACGTCGCGTCGGTGGTCAACCGCTCGACGATGAGCTTGGACACGCTCTTGAGGTTGGTGACCTTGGGGGTCTCCTTGATGAGGTCGGTAGACATGACGGCTCCTTTCTAGGTGTCTTGTCCGTCCGCCTGGACGGACTCCGCATAATCGCGGCGCAGCAGGTACCAGAGATGATTCCTGCTCAGATGCTCCCGCAGCGCTCCGGCGACCGCCGGATTGCCGAGGAGCTCATGGCAAAGGTGGCACTCGTCCACGAACGGGCTCTCCGGAGCGAAGATCCCCAGCCGGGCCGCGATGGCGGCGAGGCCGGCCGGCCCGTCGAGGGCCAGGACCATGTGCAGCGGATCCTCGCGGGCTTCGGCGAGCTGTGTCTTCAAGTCCCCGCCGTTCGCTCCTCCGATGCGCAGCGGCGGGGTGAAGCCGGCCACGGCGCAGCAGGCGAAGAGCTCGCCCCTGGGCGTCAGGGCCGGCCGGCGCAGGGTGTCGAGGCAGCGCCCCCCGGGCATGCCGTCGCGCAGCTTCAGCCGGGCGGCCGGGATGCGCTCGCGGGCGAAGCCGATCGGCAGCACGGGGAACTCGCGCGCCGCCTCGGGGGTGAACGACAGGGCGAGCTCGCGCAGGATCGCGTCGATGCCGCGGGCCTCGCGGTCGGCGATGACGATGACGTGGGTGGCGAGGCCGAGCTCGTGCGCGGCTTCGAGGGCGTTGCGCACCCGCTCCAGGGGGACGAAGCGGGCGTGATAGTCGTCGGTGGACAGCTCGATCGCCCCGAGCCCCGCGGCGATCAGGGGCCGCAGCTTGCGCCGCGCTACCTCGGGGCTCGACGCCCAGTAGCCGTTGGTGACGATCTTGGTCGCGAGCCCCCTCTTCCGCGCCCGCTCCAGGATGCGCAGCATGTCGCGGTAGCGCAGGAAGCACTCGCCGCCCGACAGGGTGATGCCGCGGACGCTCTCCATGCCGGCGAGCTGGTCGACCGCCTCCAGGGCCACGGCGAGCGGCATCTCCTCCCGGCGCCGCGGCGAGCACTCGAAGCAGCAGTCGTCGCAGGCGGCCGTGCAGCGGTATGTCAGCAGCAGTCCGACGTTCTCGGGCGCGGGGGGGAAGAGAGCGCTCATGTCAGGCCGCCTCCGGGGCCAGGACGCCGAAGCGGGTGCGGAAGCGCAGGAACTTCGGATCGACGGTCGTGATGGCGGCGATGACCTCGTCCAGCTCGCGCGCGTCGTCCCAGGTCAGCTTCGGCCGGATGCGGTGGAAGATGTCCGGATCGCGGCGCCAGTCGAGCGCCGCCTCGTCGTAGATGTCGCACGACAGCGGCATCCCCTCCGCCTCCCGGCGCTCCCACAGGGGCGAGCCGGGGAAGGGCTCGTACCAGTTGACGCTCATGTGGCCGCCGTAGCGCAGGTGCAGGTAGAGGGCGAAGTCGAGCGTCCGCAGGCAGTCGTCCCTCGTCTCCCAGGGGAAGCCGATGATGAACGCGTAATCGGTGGCGTCGGCGAGCCCGTGCTCCTGCCAGATGGCGCAGCCGCGCTCGATGTCCTCGATCCGCAGCCCCTTGTTGACCCGGCGCAGCCCCTCGGGATAGCCGCTCTCCAGCCCCATCTGGATCAGCCAGAAGTCGTAGCGCGACATGGCGCGGGCGAGCGGCTCGGTCACCTGGTCGGCGCGCGCCTCGATGCCGTAGCGCAGGCGGCCGAGCGGCTCCAGGCCCTCGAAGATCTCGACCGCGCGGCGCTTCGAGGTGGTGAAGCAGTCGTCCAGGATGTAGACCGAGGTCTTTCCTTCCGACGGGATCAGCCGCGGCGCGGCCAGCTCCAGGCAGCGCGCCAGCCGGCCGACGAAGGGCGCGGCCTCGATCGCCCGGAAGCTGCGCCGGTAGGGGATCGAGCAGAAGGCGCAGTTGAAGGCGCAGCCGCGGGAGGACTCGACGGCGATCGCGTGGTACTCCCCCGCGGGCAGCAGGTCGAAGGCCGGCACCGGCTGCGCGGCGAGCTCCTCGCGGGTGAGGAGCGGCCGGGCGGGGTTCGAGCGCAGGGCGCTCCCGTCGCGCCAGGTGAGGCCGGCCACGCGGTCGAATCCGCCGCCGGCTTCGAGCGCGCCGAGCAGCTCCGGCAGCGAGAGCTCGGCCTCGCCGCGCAGGACGTAATCGGCCGGCGTCGTCTCCAGCGCGTGCTCGGGGAAGAGCGACGGATGGATCCCTCCGAGCACGATCGGCAGCTCCGGCCGCGCCGCGCGGGCGGCGATGGCGAAGCGGCGGGCGAAGCGCCAGTTGATCGAGTTGGCCGAGAGGCCGAGCACGTCGCAGCCGGCGACCAGGCCGGCCACCGTCGCGGGCGCAAAGAGATCCTCGCGGGGCAGCGACTCGGCGCGCACCTCGTGCCCGTGCTCGCGCAGGATCGCCGCCAGGTAGAAGATCGCGTTGGGCGGGAGCCTGCGGTCGCCGCCGCGCATGACGTCCGTGGTCTGGGGGAAGAGCAGGGTGGCTCGCATGGAAGATCTCCCTCGTCCCGAGTGTAGGGACGGCCGCGGGCGCAAAAAACAGCCGAAAAGGCAGCTCGGAAACAAGGACGGGTGGTTCCGTGCCCACCCGCAGGAGTGGCTACGCGCAGTGGGTCAGGGAGGGGACGTCGAGATCGTCGGTGATGCTGCCGCTCCTCAGGTACTTGGGGTCGAGGGCGGCGATCGAGGCGGCCACTTGCTGGACCGCGGCGACGTCCGCGGGCGTCATCCGCGGGCGCAGGCTCCCGAAGACCTCGGGCGAGCGCCGCCAGTCGAAGCCGGCGTCGTCGAACATCCCCGGCGAGAGGCGGAGCCCCTCCTCCTCCCGGCGCTCCCACAGCGGCGAGCCCGGGAAGGGCTCGTACCAGGCGAGGCTGATGTGGCCGCCGTAGGTCAGGTGCAGGTAGAGGGCGAAGTCGAGGGTGCGCAGGCAGTCGTCCCGGTCCTCCCAGGGGAAGCCGAGGATGAAGGCGTAGTCGGCGGCGTCGGAGAGGCCGTGATCGCGGAGGATGGCGCAGGCGCGCTCGATGTCCGCGATCGAGAGCCCCTTGCCCACCCGCTCCAGGCCCTCGGGATAGCCGCTCTCCAGCCCCATCTGGATCAGCCAGAGCTCGTTTTCCGCGAGCGTCCGGGCGAGCGGCTCCGTCACCTGGTCGGCGCGCGCCTCGATGCCGTAGCGCACGCGGCCGCGCAGTGGCGCCAGGCGGTCGAAGATCTCCACCGCCCGGCGCTTCGAGGTCGTGAAGCAGTCGTCGAGGATGTAGACCGAGGCCTTGCCGAAGGGCGACACCAGCCTGGGCCCGGCGAGCTCCAGGCTGCGCGCCAGGCGGTCGCAGAACGCCGCGGCGTCGAGCGGCCGGAAGCTGCGCCGGTAGGGGATCGAGCAGAAGACGCAGCTGAAAGCGCAGCCGCGCGAGGACTCGACGCCGATGCCGTGGTACTCCCCCGCCGGCATCAGGTCGAAGGCGGGCGGCGGCTGGGCCGCGAGCTCCTCGCGGGTGAGGAGCGGCCGGGCCGGGTTCGAGCGCACTTCGCCGCCGTCGCGCCAGGTGAGGCCCGCGATGCGCTCGAACCCTCCGTACCCTCCGTACCCTCCGTGCCCTCCGTACCGGGTACCGGCCGCGATGGCGTCGAGCAGCTCCGGCAGGGAGGTCTCGGCCTCGCCGCGCAGCACGAAGTCGGCCGGGGTGGTCGCGAGCACGTGCTCCGGGAACAGCGACGGATGGATCCCGCCGAGGACGATCGGCAGGTCCGGCCGCGCCTCGCGGGCGGCGATGGCGAGGCGGCGGGCGAAGCGCCAGTTGATCGAGTTGGCCGACAGGCCGAGCACGTCGCAGCCCTCGACCAGGGGTCCGACATAGGAGGGAGCGAGCAGGTCGGCCCGCGGCAGGACCTCGGCTCTCACCTCATGGCCGTGGCGGCGCAGGATGGCGGCGAGATAGAAGACCGCGTTGGGCGGCAGCGTGCGGTCCCCGGCGCCGGTGCGCATCACGTGGGTGACCTGGGGGAAGCTCAGCGTCACGCGCATGGCGCCAGCATGGGGGAGCGCCGCTCCCCCCGCCACCTCCCGCCGGGTGGTCCGCGGGTCTCCGGCGGGTAGGCTCCGTGATATAAGAAAGCCTCTTTCCTCAAAGAAAGGGCAGACGATGACCGACCTGTTCGACCTGCTCAAGAACAAGCGCCTCATCCCCCTGCTGCGCGAGGCGGCGGAGATCGAGCAGCAGGTAATGGTGCAGTACTTGTACGCCGCGTACTCGCTCAAGAAGCTCCCCGACGCGACCTGCACGCCCGCCGAGCTCGAGCACGTCCGCCGCTGGGCCCTGATCCTCCTCGCCGTCGCCCGGTCGGAGATGGAGCACCTGGCGCTCGTCAACGGCATGCTCTCCGCGGTCGGCGCCGATCCCTCCTTCGAGCGCCAGAACATCCCGGTCCAGTTCCCCTACTACAAGGGGGAGAGCCTGGCCCGCGGGCGCGACGAGCAGGGCACCGAGCCCTGCGACATCCCGTTCCTGTTCGAGCGCTTCGACCTGGCCACCATCGGGCGCTTCGTCTGCATCGAGAGCCCGTCGAAGGAGACCCTCGTCGAGTACCGGCTGCCCATCCCCGAGTGGTGCTTCTCCTGCGGCGGAGATGCGGCCCCGAAGTTCCGGCTGAACGCCGAACGGCCCTATCCCATGGCGGCCAGCCACGTCCCGGACGAGCTCTGGGCCGAGGTGGACGCCGAGCTGGGCCTGATGAAGGCTGCGTCCGGGTCGCTCAAGCCGGGCACGATCCAGGAGCTCTACGACCGGATCGAGAAGCTGTTCGTCTTCCTCAACGGCCGCGGCAATCTCTTCACCGGCAATCCCGGCAGCCAGGTGTTCGTGCCGGTCGAGTACCAGGTGAACATCTTCCCGATCACCGACCTCTCCACGGCGCTCTCCGCGATCCGGCTGATCACCGAGGAGGGGGAGGGCATGGACGCGCCGCCCGACTACCAGAGCCACTTCCTGCGCTTCTTCACCATCCACGACGAGCTCGCGGAGCTGCTCGCCAAGGCCGCAAGGGAGGGCAGGAGGTTCGAGCCGGCGCTGCCGCTGCCGCTCAATCCGCGCCCGGACCAGATCACGAACCCGTTCGCGCGCGACCTCTTCGAGCTGTTCAACTACACCTACGCCACCCTGCTCTTCCTGCTCACCGCGCTCTACAAGGACTTCGTGCCGCTGACCACCACGAGCCCCCAGTCCTACCCGTTCTTCAGCGCCGCCCTGCAGGAGAACGCGTTCGGGCCGATGATGACCATGCTCATCCGGCCGATGGCCGAGGTGATGGCCTACACCGCCTCGGGCGACGGCGAGCACACCACGGGACCCGACTACCACCTCTCCGCCGAGGACCTGGAGCGGCTCGGCCCCGGGGGCTCGGAGGAGCTGGGCAACATCGACTTCTTCCTCGGCCGCTTCGACGAGATCGCCCGCCGGCTCGGCTTGCTGCGCGGTCTCGGCGACATGGACCTCCTGCGCGTGGCGCGCGAGGAGGGGGACCTGCCCTTCCTGCGCCGCCAGCTCGACTTCGTCCACGAGAGCGCCGTGGCCATGGGCAACAACACGCGGCGCATCTACCAGCTCGGCCAGCTCCCGCAGTTCGTCGTGAACCCTTCCTGAGGCGCCGGAGGAGAGATGACCACCATCGGAGGTATCGCGAAGCTCCTGGAGATCCAGTTCGAAGGCTTCTTCATGTGCCGGCTCGCCACCGATCCGGACCCGACCAACGAGCAGCGCGGCGTCAGCGGCTACACCATGGCGCTGGTGCACGAGGACCCGCTCGACCAGGTCGTCCGCACCCAGATCGAGGACGAAGAGTTCCTGCGCCGGAACCTGCGCGAGCCCGCGCAGCGGATGAAGATCCGCGTCGGCGTCGACGTGAACAACGTCCTCTTCGACGGCAAGCCGTTCTACGGCCCCGCCCGCGACGCCCTGCTGGGCGCCAAGGTCTACCTGGAGGGGAAGGACGAGCCCTTCCAGGGACCCATCTTCGACAGCCGCAACAACATCGTGGGGTCGGACGACAACATGGCCTTCGTCATCAATCCCTTCGAGCTGGCGATCCGCAAGGACGGGTTGGCGTTTGAAGCCAAGGACTGGCTCGATCCGAGCGCTCCGCAGCGCAAGATCTGGCAGATCGAGGACCCGACCACCTACGCCCGGCGGCTGCCCTCGTTCGCCTCCGGCTCGACGACGGCGCAGGCCGCCATCCGCGTCTTCGACTGGAACGCCTACTTCGCCGACCGGGTGAAGTTCCTCCGCCAGCGGATCGCCGAGCTGGAGGAGGAAAAGGCAGGGAAGACCGGGTCTGACGCCGAGGAGATCGAGACGCGCATCCAGGCCATGAAGAGCCGCATCTTCCTGATCGACTTCTGGGGCGACCGCTTCCACACCAAGCTCGGCTTCCAGGTCACCTACACGTTCAACGTCAACGGTCCGCAGAAGGTCCACGACCCGGAGAACCTGCTGCAGGGGAAGGTCGCGGAGGGCCAGCCCTGGCCGGTGACGTTCTGGATGGGGAGCTGGGACGGCGACCTGCTGGTGGGCTACATGCAGGGCAGCCTCAGCGTGCCGTTCCAGCCGGATGGATCAGAGTAGGAATACCACGACCGGGAGCACGGTTCCGACAGGCAGGATATGACGGGGCAGCCGGGATCTGGACGTGTCGCTTGACATCTTCCGGCCGCTCCCTACAATAAACCTGCTCTCGCCAAAGGCAACTCCATCGCGAGGTGGACACGCAAAG
>JBJMGZ010000499.1:0-9056 GCA_045807605.1 Thermoanaerobaculia bacterium
GCCGGCAATTGTCGCCGCCCTCGCAAGAAGGCCGGGCCTTCGGCCCAATGTCTTGAGGATGCCGGCGGGACGCCAGCGGTCCCAGGGAAAACGCGCCGCACTCACGGTATTGGCGATCCGGCAATTCAGACGTGACGGAGCACTAGCGTCTCGTGAAGATCACCTTCGCGGGATTCCCCTGCACGATCGAATTCCCGGGGATCCGGCCGGCGACGACCGAGTTGGGCGTGAGGATCGAGCCGGCGCCGATCTCGGCGCCGTCGAGGATGACGCAGCCGGCTCCGATCCAGACGTTTTCCGCGATGCGGATGCCCCGGGTGGAGACCTTCTCTTGCAGGCGGATGGGCACGTCCAGACGGTCGTATTGATAGTTGTTGCCGAGGATCGACACGTTGGGACCGATCAGGCAGTCGTCGCCGATCCAGGTGCCCGCGGTGAAGGAGGTGATGACGCAGCCGTTCGAGATCTCGACGTTCTTGCCGATCCGGAGCGGTCCGTCCGTGGCCTTGAGCTTGGTGAAAGAGCTGATGATCGAGCCGCGGCCGATCGCAAGGTGAGAGGTGATCTCGACCTCCGCCCTGGGACTGATCAGGCAGCCGTACTTGAGCCAGCCCCGGAGACTGACCACGAAGCCGGGCGTCAGGATCCTCCGCAACGCAACGGTCGCTTTCATCCCGCCGGGAGCCGCTCCGCGACCCTCTGCCGCAGATCGCCGAAGCTTCCCATCTCCCCCACCTCTTTCATGGTGAAACGGATGCCGAACGCCTCTTCCAGGGCCGAGATCAGCCGCAGGTGATTCATCGAGTCCCAGGCCCCGGCGTCGTCGCGCCGGAAGCCGTCGCCGATGGCGGCCTCCTCGACGTCGAGCACCCCGGCCATCACTTCCCGGATCCGGCTATCGACTTCCGACGAGGTCATCGTGGGTCACCCGGATCCAGTCGCAGGGCAGGAGCCTCACCTCGTCGCGCCGCAGACCGTAGAGCTTCTCCCCGGAGGAGGCGCTTTCGAGGAGCCGGAAGCCCTGCTCGTCGTAAAAGGTTTCCACCGGCCGGTTCTTCGGCGTCGGGAAGTAGCGCCCGCGCAGCTCCAGGCCGCTCCGGTCTTCCACGAGACGCTGCTTGACATGGTTCATGATCGCGGTCTCGATCCCCCTTCCCATCGCCCGGCAGCTCATCAGGAAGCTGTCGATCGTGGCCATGCGGCCGACCTTCTTGAGCAGCACGACGGCGATCGTGCCGAGATCGCCGAAGCGGTCGCGCGCCCGCGCCACCCAGAGCTCGCAGGCCGGCGAGGTGGCGAAGCGCTCGGCTTCGGCCAGGGAGTAGCGCTCGGTGGTCAGGTTGAACTGGTTCGTCTTCGTGAAGAGCTGGTGCACGCGCGGCAGGTCCTCGCGCCGGGCGAGATGGATCTCCAGCTCCGTGCGCAGGCTCGCGAGATAGCTCCCGAGATCGCCCGCGGCCGCCTGCAGCTCCTGCCTCTGCCGGTTCTCCCGGTACTGGCCGGCCTTCTGCCGGTCCTCTTCCAGGATCTCCGGCTTTTCGAAGTCGGTCATCCTTTCGATCAGGCCCGCATACTCGGCGGGATCGGGCGGCAGCAGCACGGTTTTGACTTCCGGCATCATCTGCTGGACGAGGCTGATCTCGGCGGGATTGTCGTCCATGAAGACCAGGCTGTCGGTGCCGAGGTTGAGCGCCGCGGCGATCTTCGCGAGCCCCTGGTGCTTGGGGTCCCAGCCGATCTCGGCCGCGGCGAAGTCGGCGAGCTTGAGCGGGATCTCCGGCCGGGTGTCGAAAACCTCGATCACATCCGTGCGGTTGTTCTTGCTGCAGATCGCCAGCAGCACGCCGCGGTCCTGGAGCGCCTTGAGCTTGTGGTGGAATTCGAGGAACGCCTCGGCCTCGGGGTCGTCACTCCCTCCGGACCCGATCTTGACGCCGGAGGGGCCGTCCTCCCCCACCACGCCTCCCCAGAGCGTGTTGTCCAGGTCGAGCACCAGGCACTTCTTCCCCAGCCCGCGGACGGCCTTGATCTGCCTCACGAGCTCGGCCGCGACCGTGGGCAGGAAGCCCGGGCTCCACTCCATCTTCGCCAGGTAGTACATCTTCGGATCGAGCACCCGGTCCTTGCCATGGCGGGAGGCGAGGCGCTCCAGGTCGAAGAGGCGCACCCGCGGGTTGCCCTTGAAGCGGCGCAGCAGCTCCAGGTTGAGCTCCAGGAAGAATTCGGTCTCGCCGTACTCGGACTTGGCGTCGGCCACGCCCGCGAGCGGCCAGGCGGGGGCCGGGAAGTTGCCGATCAGCAGCGTGGCCGGCAGCTTTTCGACGGCGCGCCCGGCCCAGGACTCCAGGTGGGAGACGACCTCCTCGCAGAAGTTGCGGCGCTCCTCGGCCGGCATGGAGCTGAAGGCGGCCATGCGGTCCGGCTGGAGCAGGCGCAGCGACAGGGCCAGGAGCACCACGTCGGGCTGGAACCGGGCGAGCTCGGAGCCGTCGTCGAGGACCTCCTGCACGTACTGGCCGAATTTGCCGACGTGGAAGGCGCCGCGCAGGCCTTCGCGCGCGAGATGGACGTCCGCGTAGCGCGGCAGCAGGTCGAGCGTGAAGTTGCCGAGGATGGCCAGCTTCACGTCCGGCCGGGCCGAACGGGACTGGAGGGCCTTCGAAAGAAGGCTGTAATCGTTGGCGGTGAGCTTCTCCAATTCAAAGGAGGCCATGGCCGCGCGGAGGGCCGCGCCGTCCTGCGCCTCAGCGATGGCCCTGGTGTCGGGCCTGGAGTCTCGCGGTCTGTCCATCCAGCCTCTCCTCCCGGATCCTCTCCTCGACGGAATCGTAGAAACGCAGCAGCTTTCCCTCGAAAGCCTCCCGCGTCAGCTCCCGCTGCGCGAAATCGCGGGCGGCCCCGGCGAGCCGCCCGCGCAGGGCTTCGTCGCGCAGCAGCTCGGCGAGCGCCCTCCCCATCGCCCCGGGCTCGGGATCGGCCAAGCGGGCGATGTCGTCCGTGAGCACCTGGGTGTGGGTCGGCAGCCGGGTGGCGAGCACGGGCCGGCCGGAGTCCAGGTAGGAGTAGACCTTCATCGGAGTGTTCTCGCCCTGGATGCGCGGCGAGACGAGCACGGTGGCGCGGCGCAGGTAGGCTCCCAGCCTCTCGACCGGGCGGGGGCCGAGGAACCGGACGGCATCGCCGATGCCCAGGTCCGCGGCGCGGGCCTTGTAGTGGCGCCGAAACTCCTCGGCCCCGCCGATCACCACCAGCTTCGCGTCCGGCACTTCGCCGAGCGTGTGCTGGAAGGCCTCGAGGAGCAGGTCGATCCCCTGGTAGCGCTGGAGGTTCCCAACGTACATGGCGACCGGGCCCTCGGGCACGTCGTCCGCCTCGCCGTCCCCGCCGGCGAGCAGGCTGACGTCCTCGATGCGGGCGACGAGCCCTTCCGGCCAGCAGGCACGCGCCTGGTCCTCCAGCGACTTGCAGACCGCCAGGGTTGCCACGCTGCCGCGGACGGCGGCTCTTTCGAAGTCTTCGAGCGGCCGCCGGAGCCGGCGCAGGAAGGCGAACTTGTCCATCATCTGCCGCGCCAGCCCCGAGTCCATGTCGTAGACGTACGGAGTGCGGAACAGCCAGCGGGCGGCGAGGGCCATGAAGGCCGACTCCTCCACCGCGTGCACCAGGTCGTAGCGTCCCTGGCGCACCATCCGAAGGGTGGTCACCAGCATGACGGCGTCGTTCGCCAGCTTCTTGAGCGAGAAGCCGGGCCGGATGCCGCGCGCGAACGGCAGCCGCGGGATGCGCCGGATGCGGCAGCCCGGAATCTCCACGTCTTCGCCTTCGGCATAGGTGAGCACGTCGATCTCGTGCCCCTGGCGGGCGAGCGTCTCGATCATCATCCTCTCCGCGATCGGCGTGCCGCGCTGCTGGAAGAACGGATGCGGAGCGAGGAGGAGGATCTTCACGGAGCCACCCCCTCCCGGGCCCTCACCCCCCGGCCGGTTGATCCCATCCCCCCTCTCCCCGGCCCTCTCCCCCGTTCCGGGGGAGAGGGAGATCCGGCCGGGGCTCTATGAGACCACGCGTAGATGGCGCCGCCGGCCAGCGCCTGGAGCAGCACCAGCCCGTAATCGAGCCAGGCGACCGCCACGCCCTTGGCGCTCGCCACGCCGAAGGCCGCGAAGAAGAAGGCCCAGACGCTCTCGCGCACGCCGATGGCATTGATCGAGACCGGGATCATCATCACGAAGATCGCGAGCGGCACGATCAGGAAGAAATACGGCAGCGGGATCGGCACGTGCAGGGCTTTCGCGAGCAGCCAGCCGTTCAGCACCACCACGGTCTGGAGGAGCAGCGAGCACCCGAACGCCTTCGCCAGCACCTTGCCCTGGACCTGGAAGGGCACCCGGGACGGCAGGAAGAGCAGCGCCGCGATCAGGCCCATGGCGATCGCTCCGCCCGCCACCCAGCCGTAGAGCGCCGGCACGCGGTCGGTGAGGCGGCCGGCGAAGAAGAGCCCCACGCCGGCGAAGAGCATCAGGGCGAGGAGCCCGATGAAGCGGACCACCACCACGATCGCCACGGCCGTGGCCCGTCCCACGCCGGAGCGGGACGTGTCCCAGGCCCGGATGGCGTCGCCGCCGATCGTCGAGGGCAGGAGGTTGTTGAAGAACACCCCGACCAGGAACGAGCGCACCAGGAAGCCGAACAACGCGTCCCCGCCCTGGCTGCGGATCAGCAGCCGCCAGCGCGAGACGCTCGACCCGTAGCCGAACGGGACGAGCGCCAGCGCGAGCAGCACGAAGCGGAAGTCGGCCGAGCGGAAGGCGTCGAGCACCTCGCCCAGCGGCGCCTTGCGCAGGATCCAGACGATCAGGGCGGCGGAGACCGCCACCCGCAGGACCGTCGCGATGCGCGATCTGTTCATCAGGCCGCCGAGCCCAGCCTTTCCCGCAACAGGCCGGACAGGTCTTCGAGGGCTTCGCCGCGGACGAACATGCGATACCAGATTTCGACGTTCAGGATCAGCCAGAGGCGCACGTGGTGATCGGCCTTCTGCGCCAGGTGCTCGCGGATCAACCGTTCCACCGGCTCGCGCCGGAAGATCCCTTCCTCGATGAGGACGGACCCGGCGAGGAGGTTCTCCAGCACGGGCAGCAGCGGGCCCTTCATCCAGTAGCCGAGCGGGAACATGAACCCCTGCTTCGGCCGCTTGAGGATGGAGTCGGGCAGATAGGTCGAGGCCACCCGCCGCATCAGGTATTTCAAGGTTTTCCCGTTGAGCTTGAGACCGATCGGCAGCGTCGCCACCCACTCGGCCAGCCGGTGGTCGAGCAGCGGCGAGCGCGATTCGAGGCTCTGCGACATGGTCATGCGGTCGGTGAGCATCAGCGAGTGCTCGGGCAGGCGCGTGGCGATGTCGGCCGCGAGCATGCGGTCGAGGTCACCCCCGCGATCACCGGCGAGCGCCTCGTCGAAGCCGCGCACCACGCTCTCCATGGGATCGATGCCCGCGAGCTTCGCGACCATGCGATCGGTGTAAAGGCCGCCCTTGCCCTCCTGGCCGAAACGGAAGAACGCCGTGGCCTGGGCGTAGCGCCGGCCGCCTTCGTGGAAGGCGAGCTCGTGCATCCAGCGCGCGCGCTGCGCCAGCGTCTTGTACCCGGCCGTATCGGGCAGCGCGTAGATCGCCGGCCCGAGCAGGTAGCGCCGCACCGCCTCGGGAAGCGCGGCGTAGAGCCGGATCCAGCGGAAGCCGAAGTAGCGGTCGTAGCCCGCGAAGATCTCGTCGCCGCCGTCGCCCGTGAGCACCACCTTGACGTGCCGCGCGGCCAGCGCCGCCGAGTGATACATGCAGGCGGCGATCGGATCGGAGGGCTCGTCCAGGTGGTAGACCATTTTGGGAAGGAGGCTGACCATGTCGGGCCAGACCATCTCTTCGTGATGATCGGTGCCGCAGTGCTCCGCGACCTGCCGCGCGAAGGGGAGCTCGTTGAAATCCTGCGCCTCGACGCCGATCGAGAAGGTCTTGAAGCGCTCGCCCGTGATTTCCGACATCATCGCCACGACCAGGCTCGAATCCATGCCGCCCGAGAGGAACGCGCCCACCGGCACGTCCGAGATCATGTGCGACTCAATGGCCTCGCGGATGCGAAAGCGGCCCTCCTCGACCGCGTCGGCTTCGGAAATCTTTCTCTTCGGCTCGAAGCGGAGCTGCCAGTAGCGCCGCACCTCGATCTTCGGCTGCGATTCCTCCTCAAAGCGGGACGCATCCAGGACGAGCAGGTGCGCGGGCGGCAGCTTCTGGATGCCGGCGAACATGGTGCGCGGACTGGAAATGAAGCGCAGGGTCAGGTACTCGTCGAGGGAGCGCAGGTCGATTTCAGGCTCCGGCAGCAGGATCGACTTGATCTCGGAGCCGAACAGGAACCTTTGGCCGTCGAAGCGCCAGAAGAGCGGCTTCTGTCCGAAGCGGTCGCGGGCGAGCAGCAGCTTGCGCCGCCGCGAGTCCCAGATCGCGAAGGCGAACATGCCGCGCAGGTCGTCCACGACCTGCTCCCCTTTCTCCTCGTAGAGATGGAGGATCGACTCGGTGTCGCTGCCGGTGCGGAAGCGGTGCCCGCGCTCGATCAGGCCGCGGCGCAGCTCCGGATGGTTGTAGATCTCGCCGTTGAAGCCGATCCAGGCGGTCGAGTCCTCGTTCGCGATCGGCTGGTGGCCGCGCGCGAGGTCGATGATCGAAAGGCGCCGCATGGCGAGGCCCGCCTCGCCGAGCACGACCGAGCCGGCGTCGTCCGGGCCGCGATGGACGAGCATGCCGTTCATCCGGTCGAGGGATGACTGTTGGGCGCCAGAGGGGCTCCATTCACCAGAGATTCCACACATGCAGCTCTACCTCAGGAGGCCGCGGCTCCGCCGGTATCGGCGGCGAGGGCACGGCGACCGGCCGCGCCGAGCCGCGGATGATCTCGGCCACCTGGTACTCGCGGATGTTGCGGGCGTGGGTGAAGATGATGATCTCGCCGACCAGGCCGAGGGAGAGCGTCTGCACGCCCAGCACCATGAGCAGCACGCCGAGCAGAAGGATCGGACGGTCCGCGATCCCCTGCTCCTGCAAGACCCGCTGCACCACGGCGATCAGGTCGAGCAGGAAGCCGAGCGCGAACAGACCGCTGCCCAGCAGGCCGAAGAAGCGCAGCGGCGTGCGCGTGAACTTGGTCAGGAAGAAGACGGTGAGGATGTCCAGCAACCGCCCCAGGTAGACGCCGGTCCCGTAGTAGCGGGTGCCGCGGTCCTCGCTGCGCTGCGGCAGCGCCACCTCGCGCACGGAAAAGCCCCGGGAGAGAGCGAGCAGCGGAATGAAGCGGTGCAGGCCGCCGTAGAGGTTGAGCTCCTGCGCCACGCGCCGCTTCATCAGCTTGAACCCGCAGCTGATGTCGCTGAAGCGGGTGCCGGTGAGCCGTCCCACGAACGAGTGGAACAGCCGCGACTGGACGCGGTTGAAGAACGAATCGATGCGCGGATGGCGCCGGCCGGCGACGAGGTCGGCGCCGGAGTCGAGCGCCGCGAACGCGTCCGACAGACCGCGCGGGTCGACCTGGAAGTACGAGGCGAGCGTCAGGATCTTCTCGCCCCGCGCGCGCTCCAGGCCGAGCGTGAGCGCCGCCGACTCGCCGAACGCGCCGCCGAGCACGATGATCACAATCTCGCTGTCCGCCAGGCTCTGCAGCTCGCGCAGCGCCGGCAGCGACGCGCGCTGGCTGTCGTCCACCACGAAGATGAACTCGAACGTCCTGCCGAGCCTCTCCAACTCGGCCGCGAACTCGTCGTGAAGCTGGCGCAGATCCCCCACTCTCTCCACGATGGGGATGACGACCGAAACCTCCGGCTCCCCGCGCAGCTTGTTCCTTCTCATGACTCCTTACCTCCAGATTCGATCACAGCCAGAACCGATTCGACCTCTTTGAAATCCCCGACCTTGACGACCAGCTCCGCGAAGAACCCGATCACGATCAGATGGGCGAACGCGAAGGCGAACAGCAAGGTGGCCGCGGGAAAGACCAGAGGATACTCCCGGAACGGCGTCCAGACGAGATGGACGTACACGCTCGTCGCGAATGCGAGCAGCATGCCGACCAGGAAGGGCAGGCTGAGCAACCCGAACCAGAGCGCCGGCCGCGTGATGAAGCCGAGCAGCATCTTGACCGTCAGCAGGTCGAGGAAGACCTTCCAGATGCGCGAGATGCCGTACTTGCTCTGGCCGAACCGCCGCGCCCGGTGGTTGACCACGACCTCTTTCGTGCGGCTGCCGGAGAGCGACATCATCGGCGCCAGGAAGCGGTGCATCTCGGCGTAGAGGCTCGCCTTGCGCACCACTTCCAGGCGGTAGGCCTTGAGCGTGCAGCCGTTGTCGTGGATGCGCGTGCCGGTCAGGCGGCCGATCAGCCAGTTCGCGGCCATGGACGGCAGCCGGCGGGAGATCATCTTGTCCTGCCGGTCCTTGCGCCAGCCGCAGACGACGTCGCAGCCCTCGTCGATGTGGCGCAGCAGCAGCCCGAAGTCGGCGGGATCGTTCTGCAGGTCGCCGTCGAGCGTGATGATCACCTGCCCGCGCGCCTGATCGAACCCGGCCTGGAGCGCCGCGGTCTGGCCGTAGTTGCGGCGGAAGCGGATGACTTTCACGCGCGCGTCGCGCTCGCAGATCGAGCGCAGCTTTTCGAGCGTGCCGTCGCGGCTGCCGTCGTCGACCAGGATCAGCTCGTACTCGCGGCCGAGGCGCTCGGCCGCCGCGGTCACCTCGCGGTGGAGCGCGTCGACGCTCTCTTCCTCGTTGTAGAGCGGAATGACGATCGACACTTGCATCATGGAATGCTCCGGATGATGCGCGGTCCGATCAGCTTCGTGATCGGCAGCGGCAGCTTCTGCCAGGCCCGGATCAGCATCCGGTACCTGGGATTCGCCGGGCTGACGTTGGGCAGCTCGCGCGCCTTGACCAGGTGATACTGGTAGGCGAGCGGCACCTCCTCCATCCCCCAGCGGGCCTTGAACGCGTGCGCCCCCGTTCCCCTCTTGCT
>JBJMGZ010000500.1:0-2929 GCA_045807605.1 Thermoanaerobaculia bacterium
GGAGGGAGATGATACAGAAAGGGCCAGGTTCCACGTGGAACCTGGCCCCCTGCGAAGGCGGTAATGTTTCCCGTGAAACGTTCAGGCCGGCTTGATCGTCACGCGCTTGAAGTACCCGTCGCCGCTGCTCTCGCTCACCACGCCGGGATCGTCCGCCAGCGTCATGTGGATGATCCGCCGGTCGGCCGGGTTCATCGGCTCCAGCATGCGCGGCCGGCCCTTGCGCCGGACCTCTTCCGCCACCCGCTGCGCCAAGCTCCGGAGCCGCTCCTCGCGGATCTCCTGGAAGTTGTCGCAGTCCACCCGCACCAGCGGCGCCTCGCCGGAGAGGCTCCGGACCAGGCGCGGCAGCAGGTGCTCCACCGAGACCACGAACTCGCCGTCGTCCGCGAAGCACCAGTCCACGTCCTCGCCGGAGAGGTCCACCTCCAGCCGGTCCTCCCCTTGCAGGATGCGCGGCGTCAGGCTGAGGCCCGCGATCCGGAGCAGCAGCTCCATCCCTCTGGCCGCCGCGTCCGCCTGCGGGCCGGCCGCCTCCGGGAAGCGCTCCGACGGCCGGCGCGGGATCTCCGGCAGCGGGATCAGGCCGTTGGCGGGCGGCATGTCGAACGTCTCCGCCTCCACCCGGGTCAGCCGCTCCGCCGACGGCTGCGGCGGCCGGACGTGCCCGTCGAACCGCGGCGGGCGGTCGCCTCGCGGGGGATCTCCAGCGCCGCGCGGACCCCGGTCCTGGCGCGGACCGCGGTTGCCGCGGTTCTCCCGATTGTCCCGATTCTCCCGATTTCCCCGATCGTCCCGCCGCGGCGGACGGTCGCCCTGGGGTCTCCCGCGCCCGCGATCCCCGCCACGATCGCCGCGGGCAGGGCCCCGGTCGCTTCCCGGCGCGCCCGGCGCGCGATTGCCCCGGTTGTCATGGTCGTCGCGCCCCGCGGGCGGACCGGCAGGACCGCGACCCCGCGGCGGGCGGGCCTCGTTGCCGGGCTCGGGCCCGGACGGCTGCTCGTCCTCGGCATCCAGACGGGGCGCCGGGGACGCAGGGGACACCGCCTGGACCGGCCGGGCCGGCAGGACGGGCGCGGGCGGCGGGGGGGACGGCGGCGGCGGCATGGCCGGCCGGGGCGGAGGGGCCGCGGCGGGGTCCCGCCGCGGCGAATCGGGGTCCACCTCGATCAGCACCCGGCGCCGGGTCTTGAGGAATCCGTGCCGCTTCTCGATGCTGCGGTACGCGATCTCCTCGGGATCGAGATGGAACTGGTTGGCAGCCTGGATCAAGGCCTGCTTCAACGTGTCACCGGAAAAGAAGCGTCTCTTGGGCTCGTTCATATCCGCCGCATGGATCTCCGCGCTGGGCGCTCAGGCCCTGCGCTTCTCGAGGCGTTTGTAAACCGCCTGTTGCAGGATAGTCAAGACGTTGTTGGTCAGCCAGTACAGCACCAGCCCGCTCGGCACGCTGATGAACATCACCGTCATGATGACCGGCATCAGCTCGAACATGCGCCGCTGCATCGGGTCCCCGGACTGCGGCGCCATCCGCACCTGGAGCCACTGCGTGGCGCCCATCACGATCGGCAGCACGTAGTAGGGGTCCCTGGACGAGAGGTCCAGGATCCACAGCATCCAGGGCGCGTTGCGCAGCTCCACCGCCGCGGTGAGCAGGTTGAAGAATGCGAACAGGATCGGCATCTGCAGGAGCATCGGGAGGCATCCCCCGACCGGGTTCACCCCGGCCTCCTTGTAGACCGCCATCACCTCGTCGTTCATCTTGCGCTGCACCTCGAGGTTCGGCCGGCCCTGCTTGTCCTTGAGCTTCGCCCGGTACCTGTCGCGGATGCCCTGCACCCTGGGGTTGAGCTCCTGCATCCGCTTCATCGACTTCATGTTGGTGTGCGTGAGCGGCAGCAGCACGATCTTGATCACCACGGTCAGCAGGATGATCGCCCAGCCGTAGTTGGCGACCACGTTGTCGTGGATCCAGTGCAGCGCCATGAGCAGCGGCTTGGCCAGGAATGCGAACTTGCCGAGCTTGACCGCGCCCTCCAGGTCGTAGGGGAGCGACGCCAGCCGGTCGTAGTTCTTGTCCCCCCAGTAGGAGAGCAGAGACAGGCTGTCGCCCTCCGGCTGCAGGATCACCCGGAGCTCCCGCGGCAGCTTCTTCTGATCCGAGGTGATGTCGTCCTTGCCGGGAAGCGGCAGGAAGCGCGCGTTCGCCGCCGCTCCCTCGGTCATCAGCGGCTGGATCACCACGCCGTCCAGACCGGCGCGCGGGATGGCGGCGGCGAGGAAGTAGGTGTCCTCCACGCCGATCCAGTCGACGCCGCCCGGCAGGGTCTTGACCTTCTCGACGCCCTGGGCGTTGAGCGCTTCGACGTCGCTCCCCCGCTTGTACACGGCGCCCCGGCGGCCATAGCGGCTGCCCATCTCCTCGGGGGTCGGATTGCCGAGGCCGGGTCCCACGACCAGGCCCCACCCGGCAGCCGGGACGTTGACGGACGCCTCCAGGAAGCCGTGCTCGTCGAAGCGGAAGCGCTTCTCGGCCACGCCCGCGGGACCGCGGTAGCGGAAGACCAGCTGGCCGTTTCCGCGCTGGACCTGGAACAGGGCCTGGTCGAGCGGGTGCGGCGCCAGGCCCCTCTTGAGGACGAGGCCGTAGGGATAGGGACCCTCGGCGCGCTTGCGCACCAGCTCCACGGCGCCGCCCTGGTGGGTCTTCTGGTTCTTCAACTGCAGGGAGACGAGCTGGGCGCCGCGGTTCGTGAACACCGCGCGGGTGTCGCCATCCTCCAGGGCCACCTGCTCCTCGGCCGCGGCCTGGACCGCCTGGCCGGCCCAGGCGGGGAGGCTCGCCGCCGGCGCGGCCGGCTGGGCGGCGTTGGGAGCCGCTGGGGCCGCTGCCGGGGTGGCGGGAGTCGCCGCCGTTCCATCCGGAGCC
>JBJMGZ010000501.1:0-15955 GCA_045807605.1 Thermoanaerobaculia bacterium
GTCCGACGCTCTGAACGCGCAACTCGCGCAAGGCATGACGGCTACCTGCGAGCGCCGAGGAGTAGGGGACTCCGAGCGCTAGCCCCTTGGCCTCGAGAAGCCCAACCCCACGCACAACCGCCCGGGCATCTGACTCGCTGAGCCCGAGGAACCACTCCTCGAACTCCGTGGTGCCAACAACCTCGACCATGATTATGCCCCCAGGGGACTAGTCCGTCAAGGGAATGGAAACGAGCCTCTCTGAAGCGGTGTTCGGAGACCCGACTTCCCGACGGCGACGATTTGTTTCGCCGACACTATCCTGCAGAGGGTGTCACGGCAAGGGGGACATCGGAAAGGACATAAAGGACGAGGAAACCCGTCCTTGTCGTCCTTGGAGTCCTTGATGTCCTTTGGGTTCTAATACCGCGGCACCGAGCGGTCCACCACCGCGCTCCACTGGTCGATGCCGCCGGTCAGGTTGATGGCGCGGTCGAAGCCCATCTGGCGGAGGAAGCGCACCGCCTGCGACGAGCGCGGGCCGTGATGGCAGTGCGCGACGATCGTGGCCGCCGGGTCGAGCTCTCCGAGACGGTCCTGCAGCTCGTGGAGCGGGATCAGCACCGAGCCCTCGATGCGCGCAATTTCAAACTCCTGCGGGTTGCGGACGTCGAGGACCACGACCTCGTGCCCCTCGTCCAGCCGCCGCCTCAGCTCCTGCACGGTGATCTCGAAGCCGTCTGCCATCGTGGCGCTCTCCGCCTGCGGGCCGATGCCGCAGAACTGCTCGTAGTCGATCAGCTCCCGCTGCGTCGGGTTCTCCGAGCAGACCGGGCAGCTCGGGTCCTTGCGCAGCTTGAGCTCGCGGAACTTCATCTTGAGCGCGTCGAACAGCACCAGCCGGCCGATCAGCGGCTCGCCGACGCCGGCGATGAGCTTGATCACTTCGTTCGCCTGGAGCGAGCCGATGATCCCCGGCAGCACCCCGAGCACGCCGCCCTCGGCGCAGGAGGGCACCAGCCCCGGCGGCGGCGGCTCCGGGAAGAGGCAGCGGTAGCACGGCCCCTGCGCTCCCCAGAAGATCGAGACCTGCCCCTCGAAGCGGAAGATCGAGCCGTAGACGTTCGGCTTGCCGAGCATCACGCAGGCGTCGTTGACCAGATAGCGCGTGGGGAAGTTGTCGGTGCCGTCCACCACGAGGTCGTAGTCCTTGAACAGCTCGAGCGCGTTGGCCGATTCGAGCCGGGTGTCGTGCGGGACGATCCGGATGTGCGGGTTGATCCCGCGCAGGCGCTCGGCCGCGGCTTCCACTTTCGGCCGGCCCACGTCCTTGTTGCTGAACAGCACCTGCCGGTGGAGGTTGGTCTCGTCCACCACGTCGAAGTCGACGAGGCCCAGGGTGCCGACGCCGGCGGCGGCGAGATAGAGGCCGAGCGGCGAGCCCAGGCCTCCCGTGCCGATCATCAGCACCTTGGCCGCCTTGAGCCTGCGCTGACCGGCGGTGCCGATCTCCGGCATGATCAGATGACGGCTGTAGTGGCGGATCTCCGCGGGGTTCAGACCCGGCAGCGTCTCCGTCTCCGTATCGACCACGGTGGGAGCTCCGCCGGCGATCGAGGGGATGATGACCAGCGTGTCGCCCTGGGCGACGGGCGTCTGGGCGCTCTTCAGGTGGCGCACGTCCTCGTCATTCAAGAAGACGTTCACGAAGCTGCGCAGGGTGCCGTCGTCCGTGTAGAGGTGGCGCCGCAGGGTCGGAAAGCGGTCCGTGAGGGCCGCGAGGGCTTCCCCCACGGTCGCGCCGTCCACCTGGACCTCCCCCTGCTCGGACGTGAAGCGGCGCAGCGGCGTCGGGATCTGAATCGTGATGCTCATGCGGCCTCCTCGATCTCTTCTTCGTCGAACTTTTCCCGATCGTCGGCCAGGCGCCAGCTGCGGGCATCGGCGACGCTCCCCTTTTCCACGGAGACGATCAGGTACGACACCCCGGGCCAGGCGTGCTCGCGGTCGAACTCGCTCGGCCGCGCCGGGTGGTCGGGATGGGAATGGTAGTAGCCCACGACGTCCAGCCCCAGCGCGCGCGCTTCCTTGTGCGCGGCCAGGACCGTCTCGGGATTGATCAGATAGCGGTTGTGACGGCTTTCGTTCCTCTCGTTGTCCACCGAGAGCAGGCGCTCCACGACGGTGGAGTCGCCGGCGGAACGGCCGATCAGGACGCCACAGCACTCGTCGGGATAGCTCGTCGAGGCGTGCTGCCCGGCGGTGTGCAGGTGGCGGGCCGGGATGACCAGACGGCTCATGCGTTCGATTCCTCCCCGTTTTCCTCCCAAAAGCGGTCCGAAAGATACTTGTCCGCGTTGTCGCAGAGGACCGTGACGACCGTGCCGGACTCCAGCTGCGCGGCGACGTCGAGCGCCGCCGCCACGTTCGCTCCCGCCGAGATGCCGACCAGCAGACCGGCCTCGCGGGCGAGCCTCTTGACCATCGCGTACGCCCTCTCGGTCGCGATCTCGAGCGCCTCGTCCGCCAGGGCCGGATCGTAGATCGGCGGCACGATCGCCGAGGCCATGTGCTTCATCCCTTCGAGGCCGTGGAAGGGCGAGTCGGGCTCCATCGAGATCAACCGGACTTCGGGCGCACGCTCGCGCAGAAAACGTCCCACACCCATGAAGGTACCGCTCGTGCCCAGGCCCGTGATGAAATGGGTGATCTCGCCGCCGGTCTGCTCCCAGATCTCGGGCCCGGTGGTGCGGTAGTGGGCGCGCCAGTTCTCGGGGTTCGAATACTGGTCCAGGTAGGCCCAGCGCTCCGGCTCCGCGGCGACCATGCGCCGCGCTTCCAGGATCGCGCCGTCGCTGCCCGCGAGCGGATCGGTCAGCCGCAGCTCGGCGCCGTAGGCGCGCAGGATGCGCTTGCGCTCCGGGCTCGCGCTGTCCGGCAGGCAGAGCGTCACCGGGATGCCCAGGGCCGCTCCCACCATGGCGTAGGCGATGCCGGTGTTGCCCGAGGTGGCGTCGAGCAGCCGCCGGCCGCCTGCGAACAGCCCGCGGCGCTGCGCCTCCAGGACCATGGCCAGGCCGGGCCGGTCCTTGACCGAGCCGCCCGGGTTCGCGAACTCGGCCTTGGCGAGCAGGCGGACCCCCGGCCGGCCGGCCAGGCCGGAGAGGTCGAGCATCGGCGTGTTGCCGATCAGCTCGAGAGGCCGCAGGGGGCGCCGCAGCGCCGCCTCGGCCGGCGGAAGGGGAAGGGTCAGCGTCTCCATAACCCGCGGGACAAGCTAGCAGAGCCCCTGGAAGGTGTAAAGGTGATGCAGCCACTTACAATTCCAAGGACTGACACGGACACACGGACGAACACGGACCGGCACGGACGATCACGGACCTGAAGGCTCCGGGACAGGTTCCCGGCAGTCGCCAGGTCCGTGTGAGTCCGTGTTCGTCCGTGCCAGTCCGTGTGTCCGTGTTCTAGAGGAACTGGAAGAACCGCACGTCCACCAGCGAGGCCACGATCGAGGCCGCGGTGGCGGCCAGGCAGAGCACGGCCAGGCCGGTGTGGGTGGGGCTCTCCTGGCGCCCGGGGCTGAGCAGCAGGGCGCCGAGGTAGCCGCCCGCGAAGCCGCCGATGTGGGCCCAGTTGTCCACCCGCGGCATGATGAAGCCGAAGATGATCATGTACATGGCGTAGCTCCAGGCGCGCCGGGAGGTGGAGTACGCCCCGGTGCGGTGGCCGTAGCAGACCGCCGCGCCGAGCAGGCCCAGGATCGGCGCCGAGGCCCCGACCGTCATGGGCGCGCCGCCCAGGCCGAGCCCCGCCAGCCAGGTCATGTGCTGTCCGATGTAGACCCACCAGCCCATGGCGCTGCTCGCCAGGAACCCGGCGATCGTCGAGAACGTATAGATGACGATCATGCGGCTGGCGCCGTAGAGCTCGGCGGTGGCCGGCGCGAGCAGGCGGATCCCGTAGAGGTAGAAGGCGAAGTGGATCACGTCGCCGTGCAGCCAGCCGGCGGAGAGCACCGTCCACCAGCGGCCGAACACGAAGACCGGAAAGGCGCCCGCGGACCCGAAGCGGAGCAGCACGTCGCGCGTCGGCGGCAGGATCTGGAAGCCCTCCATGATCCGCAGCGACTCGGGCTCGCTCATCGCCATGACCGCGATCATCGCCAGGAAGAGGAAGGCGCAGCCGCCGGTCACGATGTTCTCGAACGGCAGGGTGCGGCCGAGGTTGCCGAGGACCGAGGTGAGCCCCCACATGCCCGGGTTCCGGCGCCCGCAGTTGAGGCATTCGTCGTCCGAAACGCCCACCAGCTTGCCGCAGGAGGGGCAGAGAATCGATCCGGTGCGCTTGCGCTGGAGCATGTCGCTACTTTACCCTGAAGAGCCATGAACGCGGATTTCCTGGTCCTCAAGATCGATGACGAGGTGGCCTCCCTGGACGAGCTGAGCGACGGCGAGAACCATCCGCTCGGGACGCGGGAGGAGATCCGGATGCAGATCGAGCAGGCGCTCCCCTCGGTGCGCTGGCAGGGCGAGGCCCTGGGCGTCTGGTGGAGCGGCGAGGTGTTCTCGGTCGAGATCGGCCTCCCCGGATACGAGGAGCCCGTGTTCTCCCTGACGCTCAAGGTCCGCATCCATCCGCTGCTGGGCGGCGGCGCCTGGCTCCCCGAGGAGGAGAAGGAGCTGGAGAGCTTCCTCGTGGCGCTCTGCGACGCCGCCGGCTGGACCCTCTTCGACCTCGCCAGCGGCAGCCGCTTCGACTTCGGGGACGAGCTCGAGGACGACGAGCTCGCGCCGCCCGCCTGGCACGAGGCCGGGCTCGTGAACTAGAGACGTGCCGCAGTAATGTAGGGGAGGGGTTTACCCCCTCCCGGGCGGGGGCAAGCCCCGCCCCTACATAAAGCCAGGGTCCCTTTCCCCTCCCCGGGCGCGATTCTTGCGGATAGCTGCCCACCATGCGAGACGACCTGCGCATCCCCGAAGACGACCCGCGCCGCGACCGGGACCCGCGCGAGCCGATCCAGCCTCCCGGCGAGGACGAGCCCGAGGATCCCACGCGGGAGCAGCCGATCGACGAGCCCGAGGACTCCCCGACGCGCGGCGAGCCCGAGCGCCGCGATCCCGGCGCGGGCCCTCCCCTCGAGCTCGCGCGGGAGGAGCTGCCATGGTGACCACCCCTCCGGTCGGCTCCGACTGGGTGCTCCAGCTCTTCTGGCTGTTCATCCTCGCCCTCCCCGTGGCCTGCGTGGCCTGGACCGTGACCCACGAGGAGGTCTTCCGCGAGCCGCGCGAGTACTGGGTCCGGCGCTCGGAGAACGCGAAGAGCCTCGCCGTCCGCAAGTTCTTCTATCTCTTCACCTGCGAGTACTGCTTCAGCCACTGGGTGGCGTTCTTCTTCCTCTTCCTCACGCGCTACAAGCTGCTCCTGGACGACTGGCGCGGCTACATCCTCTCGGCCTTCGCCCTGGTGGCCGTGGCGAACCTCTACATCAGCTCGTTCGCGCGGCTGCGCCAGGAGGTCAAGAGCGAGAAGCTGGATGCGAAGACGAAGGAGGAGGTGCTGGAGCGGGTCAAGAACGGCGAGGAGCTGCCCCCCGCGCCGACTCCCTGGCGCGAGTCGCCGCGGCGCTAGCCGGCTGGCTGCCCCGGCTCGAGACCGAAATCCTCGTCCTTCCAGTCCGAGCCGCAGCCGCGGCAGCTCCAGCGCCGGTGCGGGACGGGGATCGCCAGGCCCAGCAGGAGCCAGGTGCCCAGGAGCCCGAGCACCGACCAGCGCTCCAGCGACAGGTTGTCCGACTTGCAGGAGGGGCAGCGCTGCGGCAGCGGCAGGTCCGCCTCGGTCACCAGGTGGATGTCGGGGATCGGGCGCAGGTTGCGCAGCAGATCTGACGCGTGGAGCGCGTCCTCTTCCCGGACGCGCAGCTTGATGCCGCCGACCGTGGCGGCGCACCAGATGCTGGCCAGATGCTCGTCGGTCACGACCGAGTCGATCCCTTCCGCCTCCAGGCAGGCACGGGCGAGCTGGGCCTCCCACGGGCTGGTGTAGGCCGCCACCGTGACCCTGCTCTCGAGCTGGAGCTCCGCCGCCGGATGGATCATCTGTCCGGGAGAACGCAAAAGCCGCGCCGCGCATTTCTGCGTCTGCGTGAAGTTTACGCCCCGGGAAGCCCCTCGGGCGGCATCAGGAGCAGCAGACCCACGAAAAGCAGGGCGAAGAAGAACAGCGTGAGCAGCGCCGCCACGATCCCGGCGTTGCGGCCGCGGGTCTGGGCGGTCAGGAAATACGCCCCGGCCGCGCTGAACAGGGCGAACAGCGCGAAGAGGAGCGAGGGGACGATGACGGCGGTCAACCTTGATAGAACCTCTCGCCCTTGCGCGCCATCTCCCGCAGCAGCTCCGCCGGCTCCAGCCTCTTGCCATGCCGCGCGGCCTGGCCTTCGAGGCGGCTCACCACCCAGTCGAGCCCATGGCGGTCCGCCTCCTGGAGCAGGCCGCCGCGGAACGGCGGGAATCCGAAGCCGAAGATCACGCCGATGTCGACGTCCGCCGGGTCCTCGATGATCCCCTCCTCCATGCAGCGGGCGGTCTCGTTGAGCATCTGGAGCCAGCAGCGCTCCACGATCTCCTCGTCCGAAACCGCGGCCGGCTGCCAATCGAGAAGGCGGTAGACCGCGGGGTCCACCGGCCGGGAGCCCTTCTTCTTTTTCTTCTCCTCGTCGTCGTAGAGGTAGAAGCCGCGCTTCGACTTCCGGCCCAGCCGCTTGTCCTCGATCATGCGGTGGAACACCGGAGGCGGCGCCAGGCGGTCGCCCATGGACTCGTGCATCACCTCGGCGACGTGGCGGCCGACGTCCAGGCCCACTTCATCCATGAGGGCGAACGGGCCGACCGGCCAGCCCCAGCGGGTCATGGCGAGGTCCACCTGGTCGATGCTGGCGCCGTCCGCGAGCAGCCAGGCCGCCTCGTTCAGGAACGGCGAGAGCACCCGCGTGGTGAAGAAGCCGGGACCGTCGCCCACCACGATCACGGTCTTGCCCATGCGGCGGCCGACCTCCACGACCGTCGCGAGAGCCTCCTCGGAGGTACCGGGATGGCGGATGACCTCCAGGAGCGGCATCTTGTGCACCGGGCTGAAGAAGTGCATGCCGACCACGCTCTCCGGCCGGCGGCTGGCCTCGGCCAGGCGGGCGATCGGGATCGCCGAGGTATTCGAGGCGAAGATCAGCCCCTCGGGCGCCGCGGCCTCGGTCTCCCGGATCACGGCGTGCTTGATCCCCACGTCCTCGAACACCGCCTCGATCACCAGGTCCACCCGGCGCAAGGGAGCGTAGTCGACCGTGGGCTGGATGCGGCCGAGGGCGGTCTCGGATTCGGCCTCGGACATCCGGCGGCGCTTGACCCGGTCGCGGAAGCGCTCGGCAGCGAAAGAGACGCCGCGGCCCAGCGCGGCGAGGTCGCGGTCCTTCATCGCGACCTGGGTCCCCTTCTCCGCCAGCACCTGGGCGATGCCGGCGCCCATGAACCCGGCGCCGAGCACGCCGACCTTGCCGACCGGGCGGGCCTTCTTCGCGAGCTTCGCGGCCCGCGCCTCGACCTCGTTCTTGCGGAAGAAGATGGACATCAGGGCCTTGGCCGTGTCCGAGGTCACGAGCTGCGAAAAGGCGCCGGCCTCGACGTCGAGGGCGCGCGGGAGCGGCAGCTTGATCCCCTCGCGCACCACCTCGACCGCCACCAGCGGGGCCGGATAGTGGCCGCCGGTCTTCTCCATCACCCCGGCGCGGGCCTTGTCGAAGACGATGCGGTCGGTCAGCGGCGTGCGGGCGATGAAGTCGGTCGCCTTCCTGGCGAAGCCACCCACCGGCTCGCTCTTCTGCTTGCCGCGCGCCCAGCGCTCGGCCGCGGTGCGCAGGTCGGCGGGATGGCAGGTGTCGTCCACCAGGCCGAGCCGCTTCGCCTTGCGAGCGTCCACTTGGCGGCCGGTGAGGATCAGGTCGAGCGCGGCGGGCACGCCGATCAGGCGCGGCAGCCTTTGCGTGCCGCCCAGGCCCGGGATCAGGCCGAGCTGGACCTCGGGCACGCCCAGCTTCGTCCTGGGATGCTCGGTCGCGACCCGAAAGCGGCAGGCGAGGGCGAGCTCCAGGCCGCCGCCCAGGCAGGCGCCGTGGATCGCGGCCACGGCCGGGAACGGCAGGGCGGACAGGCGGTTCATGAGAGCGTGCCCGCGCCGGAGCATCGCGATCACCTGCTCCGGTTCCTTCAGAGTCTGAAGCTCCTCGATGTCGGCGCCCGCGACGAAGCCGTCCGGCTTGCCGGAGAGGATCACCAGCGCGTCCGGCCGCTCCTGCTCCACTTGAGAGACCTGCTCCTCGAACCATTCGAACAGCCGGGTCGAGAGGGTGTTGACCTTCTTCGCGGGATCGTCGAGGACGAGCCAGGCGATGCCATCCTTGGAAGTCAGGGAGCCGGAGGCGGTTGTCATGAGCGTCTCGGTGGCCATGAAGCCATCCTAAGGAGCTATGCCGCAGTGTGTCAAGAAAGTTCGGGTGTGCGGCGAAGCCCGGAGGCGAAACCCAGAGCCGCCATCCAGCCCAGGAACAGGAGCGACAGCCAGACGAGCCAGGGAGAGGCGTCCGGAAAGGCGATGACGATCAGCAGCGTGTCGATCAGCCAGAGCACCGTGAGGCCGACGACCAGGGGCCGGAAGCGGCCCGCGCGGGTGGGGTAGACGAACCGGACCGGGACGAAATGAAGCACGAAGAACAGGAGCACGACGGCCGCGTTCCAGGCGGCGGGCAGGTGGAGGATCAGGAGGTAGTACACGACCAGGTTCCAGAACGCCGGAAACCCGCGGAAGTGGAGGTCCTCGGTCACGGCCCTCCGGTTGCCGAAGTGGTAGGCGGCCGAGAACAGCACCAGGAGCACGCAGGCGAAGCGCAGCTCCCCGGGCACCAGCCCGGCCTCGAAGAGGAGCACGGCCGGGATGAACACGAAGTTGAGGAAGTCCGAGACCCAGTCCACCATCTTGCCGTCGTAGTCCGGCAGGACCTCCTGGACCCGGAAGCGCCGGGCGAGAGACCCGTCAACCGTGTCGACGACCAGGGCGGCGCCCAGCCAGAGCAGGGCCGCCCGCCAGTCTCTCTGCCCGATCTCCTGGAGGGCGAGGAACCCCAGCACCGGGCCGAGAGCGGTCAGCCCGTGCACGCTCCAGGCGCGCAGCTCATCCGCGCGCACTCGCGCCTTCCCCGATGGTCAGGTTCGCCAGCTGCTCGAGGATCTTGACCAGGGCGGACGCGTTCTCTCCTCCGAGCCCCTGGCAGACCGCGGATTTGACGAGCTCGCGGACTACGGCGGAGCCCGGGATGGGGACGAGGAGCTGCGCCGCGAGCCTCGCCACCTGGTCGACGTCCTTGTGCAGGTGCTCCAGGGAGAAGACCGGCTGGAAGTCCCTGCGCACGATCCCGCCCCCCATGCCGGTGAAGATGGGCGAGCGGAAGTCGGGCAGTCCCAGGATCTCCAGCACGGACCGGACGTCCAGGCCCGCCTTCTGCGCCAGGACCAGCGCTTCGCCGAGGGCCTGGAGCTGCAGGCCGACGACCAGGCTGCCGATCAGGCCCATGGCGGCGCCCTTGCCGGTCTCTCCCATGTAGTGCGTCGAGGTGCTGAGGGGAGCCAGGAACGGCTGCGCCCGGTCGAACACCGCCCGTTCCCCGCCGGCCACGATCCACAGCCCGCCGGCCTGCGCCTCGGGCTGGCTGCCGAAAACCGGCGCGTCCAGGAAGCCGGCGCCGCGGGCGGCGTAGGCGGCCTGCTCCCGGCGGCTCAGGTCCGGATGGACCGTGCTGAGATCGGCCGCGAGCAGCCCGGGGCCGGCGCCCTCCAGGATCCCGTCGGGGCCGAAGACCACGCGCTCGATCGCCTCGTCGTCCGCGAGGCTGTACAGGACCGCCTCCGCCCCCCGCGTAGCCGCCGCGGGAGTCGCGGCCACTTGCGCTCCCCGCTCGGCAAAGGGGGCGCATCTCTCCCGCGAGCGGTTCCACACGGTCAGATCGAACCCTGCCGCGAGGAGATTGGCCGCCATCGCCCCGCCCATCCTCCCCAGCCCCAGAAACGCCACCTTGCGCATGCCTGTCCCGGTCGTCATGGAAAGCTAAGCCGCCTCCAGCGGCAGCTCCTGCAGGTCGGCGATCACGAGATCGGCGGCGGCGAAGCTCATGGACTGGCTCATCGGGTGCGGCCAGGCGACCGTGGTGATCCCGGCGGACTTGGCCGAAGCGACTCCGACCTCGGTGTCCTCCACCGCGAGACAGCGTTCCGGCACGGCGCCCAGCAGGCCGATGGCGAGGCGGTACGGCTCGGGGTCCGGTTTGGTGTTGGAGACGTCCTCCCGGCTGATGACGCAGCCCATGAACCGGAAGAGGTCGATGGCTTCCAGGTTGGCCATGACGATCCTGCGCTCCGCGGTGGAGACGCACCCTTGCGGGATCCCGAGCCTCGCCAGGCCTTCGACCGTCTCGCGCACTCCCGGCCGGATCATCGCGGGCGTGACGTGCTCGACGTAATAGTCCATGATCTCCCCGGCCCAGGGCTCGAACTCCACCGCCAGCCCGCGCTCGGCCCGCAGCCATCTCCACACGTCGAGCACGCTCAGGCCCAGCATGCGGTCGTTCTCCTCGGCCGTCACCTGGCAGCCGTGACTGCGGCAGGCGTGCAGGAGCGCCGCGTAGTGCAGCGGTTCGCTGTCGATCAGGGTCCCGTCGATGTCCCAGATCACGGCCTGGGTCCTGCGCCTCGGCTCTCTTCCGTCCATGGTCCGTTTCTCCCTCAAGCGGGTTGCAGGACGACCTTGATCGCCTCGGCCCGCGCGTTGTAAGTCCTTTGATCCAGGTCGCAGCCGAGGCACAGGAACGCCTCCCGGTAGTCGTTCAAGGCGAAGCGGTGGGTGACCATGCGCTCGGCGGGCACGAAGCCGCCCGCGATGAGGTGCATCGCCGAGGCGAACGTGCCCAGGGACTCGACCGAGCCGATCAGGCTGAGGCTCCTTTCGGCGATCCGCAGCGTGTCGACCGTGCAGCCGGAGCGCCGGAGCCCGATCGTCAGGAGCTGGCCGCCCCGGGCGAGCAGGCCGAGCCCCCTCTCCACCATCACCCCGGTGGTGTCGACGATCACGTCCAACTCCGCCGCGGGCCTGCCGAAGGTCTCTTCGAGGGCCTCTTCGACGGAGCCGAAGAGCCGCCATCCCTGGCCGATCACGGCCGCGGTCCGGGCGCGCCGCGCGGCCGAGATCTCGACCAGGCCCCCTGCCAGCCCCTTGCACGCGAGGGCGAAGCTGTACAGGATGCCCAGGGGGCCGGCGCCGAAGATCAGGGTGCGCATGTCCGGCCGGGTGCGCAGCCGGTCGGCACCCGTGAGCGCGCAGCTCAGCGGCTCGGCGAGGCTCCCCGCCGCGAAGCTCACGTGCGGCGCGAGCGGATAGAGGAACCTCTCCTCCGTCTTGTAATACCTGGCGAAGGTGCCGTCGCGGCTCACTCCGGTCTCGGTCTGGCCCTTGCGCTCGCAGTGGTTCGGCCGGTCGGTCCTGCACATGGAGCAGAAACCGCAGTAGTAGGTGGGATCGATCACCACCCGCGTGCCGGCCGCTACGGACTCGACCCGCTCGCCCACGGCCACCACCTCTCCCGCCGACTCATGGCCGAGGACGACGGGCACCTTCGCATCGCAGGCGCCCATGACGATCCCCAGGTCCGTGCCGCAGATGCCGGTGGCTTCGATCCGGACCAGCACCTCGCTGCCCGCGGGCTCGTCAAGCTCTTGGCAGTCCGCGAGCCCGACCCGCCAGGGCCCCTCGTAGACGAGCCCCTGCATCACGAGCGGCCCCCTTCCACGTCCGCGATCGCCTGCGAAAGCCTCGACACGATGTCGTGGAGCTCGTCGTCGGCAGCGACCAGCGCGGGCCGCACCTTGATCACGTTGCCGAACCCGTACCTGGAGCCGCGCAGCAGCAGATGATGCCGCTCCTCGGCGGCGCGGATGACGCGGGTCGTGGTCTCCACGTCCGGCTCGCCGCCGGGCCCCACCATCTCGAGGCCCCACATCATCCCGATCCCGCGCACGTCGCCGATGCAGGGGTGCTTCTCCTGAAGCCCCTGCAGCAGCTCTCCGAGCACGACGCCCTTGCGCCGGACCTCCGGCAGGAAGTCCTCGCGCTGGATCACGGAGACGGTCGCCGCCGCCGCCGCCAGGGCAAGCATGTTGGCGCCGGAGGTGAAGGAGTGATCGAAGCTCCTGAGCACGTCCAGGCGGGACTCCATGAGGACCGCCGCCACCGGGATGCCGATGCCGCCGAGACCCTTGGCCAGCGTGATGATGTTCGCCTCGACCGCCAGCGCCTCGCAGGCGAAAACGTGACCGGTACGCCCCATGCCGGTCTGCACCTCGTCGGCGATCAGGAGGATCCCGGCCGACCGGCAGAGTTCCGCCAGAGCCTTGAAGTATCCGGGCGGCGGCACGATGTTGCCGCCGTTGCCGAACACCGGCTCGACGATCAGGCAGGCCACGGAACCGTTACTGCCGTAACGGATGTAGTCCTCGATCGCCTCCACGCAGTGGAAGCCGCAGCTCGGGTAGGAGGCCTTGTAGTGGCACCGGTAGCAGTAGGGTGCCGGCACCTTCATCGAGTGCGGGTTGCAGGTGTCCGGGAACCCCTCGCGGCGGAAGGCGTTGCCGGAGATCGAGGTGGTGAAGGCGGTCTGCCCGTGATGCGAGAGGAAGAAGCTGATGACGTCGCTGTTGCCCGTGTACTTCTGCGCGATCTTGACGGCGCACTCGTTCGCCGTCGATCCGGTGAGGTCCCGCATCCAGCCCGAGTCGATGCCGTCCGGAGCCAGCTCCGTCAGCGCCCTGAGCACCTCCTGCGCATAGGGGGCCGCGTAGGAAGAGCTCATGTGAGCGCAACGCTTCACCTGCTCGACCACGGCGTCGACGACCTCCGGATGATCGTAGCCCAGGGGAAGGTTGAAAGTTCCCGACACGGCATCCACGTACTCCTCGCCGTCTTCGGTGATCAGCCGCAGGCCTCTCCCGTTGCGGAATCGGGGGTGAAAAACCGGTGCACGCAAAGCTTCTCCCTGCAGTGCGATCGTCACGCTCATAGGATTTCACGCTCCACGGTTGGAAACCGGCGGTCCACCGCCGGAAACAGCCAGCTTTCGATGCGGTGCAGCCGGGGGACGAGCCGGCAGGCCGCCCTGACCAGCCACAGCGCGCTGCGGGGGTCGATCCGGCGCGCGGCATCCGGCCTGCCCCCGAGGCGGATCAGGACCTCCGCCAGCGAGTGCGTCAGCTTCTCCTGCTCCCGGATGCAGAGCGCCAGCAGGTCGGCACCGAACGTGATCGGCGGACCGACGCCGTACCTGGGTATCGGCAGGAGCTTGCCGATGCCGAAGACGTAAAGGTTTCTGTGATTCTCGGCGAAGAGCCCGGCGACCAGGTCCGGCACGCCGTCGACGAAGCGCACGATGCCGGGCTGCAGGAAGGGAATGCTGGCATGGAAGCCCGTGGCATAGCAGATCAGGTCGATCTCCTCGCTCCTGCCGTCGACGAACTCGACCGTTCTCTGATCGATTCTCGCGATCCCCTTCTGCGGCGTGATGCGGCCGTGCCGGATCCAGTACAGGAGCTGGTCGTTGATCGTGGGGTCGTCGTCGAAGAGCCTCCCCTGCGGCCTCTCCAGGCCATACGACTCGTAGCTCCCCACGCTGATGCGCACCAGCAAACGGATCAGGAAGCGCTGGACGGAGAGAGGCAGCCAGTCCTTGAGCAGCTCGGTGAAGGGTATGCCCAGGAGCGTCTTGGGGACGTACCAGTGGCCCCGGCGGATGCTGATGTGTGCCGCCGCCGCATGGCGCGCCGCATCCACCGCGATATCGGCCGCGGAGTTGCCGCCCCCGACCACCAGCACGCGCTTGCCGCGCAGCACGTCCGGATCGCGGTACTGGCCCGAGTGCAGGACTTCGCCGGCGAACTTTCCTTCATGCTCCGGATAGCGGCAGTCCCACTGCTGCCCCGAGGCAATGATCACGCCGCGGTAGACCCGCTCCTCCCCCGACTCGAACGTGATACGCCACCGCGACTCTTCCGCGGGCTCGATCCACTTCACCCGCGTGTCGAGGAAAAGGTTTTCCCCCAGCCGGTGGTGCTCCGCGAAGCTCTCCAGATAGGCGGCGACCTGCTCGCGGCTGGGGAACTCGGGATAATGGGCCGGCATTGGGAAGTCCGCGAACCGGGTCCTCCCCTTCGAGGTGATCGTGTGCACCCCTGCATAGACCCCGCGATGCCAGAGGCCTCCGACGCGGTCGTTGCTGTCGAACTGATCGTAGGCGATGCCATGGCGCCGGAGGGCCGCGGCCATGCCCAGGCCCGCGAACCCGGCCCCTACGAGAGCGATCTTATGGCTATACATGACCGTTCACCCAGCCTCCGCTTCGGAGCTCTCGATCGTATCCGCGCGCCGCGCGCCCACGAACGGATAGGTGAACTGCGAGATGAAGTCGCCCGGGAAGTCCTCGCCGATTCCCAGCCGCTCCGGGATCTCGTTCCTGGGGTTGTAGTAGCTCCCAAAAAGGATGTCGAAGATGCACAGCGTGTGCTCGTAGTTGTGCTGCGATTCGAGCTCCTTGTCGGAGTGGTGCCAGCGGTGGAGCACCGGCGTGTTGAACACGTAGTTCAAAGGGCCCAGGCGCAGCTCGACGTTGCTGTGCCCCATGATCCCGATGTAGGCGGTGAAGGCCGCCTGCCAGAGCACCACGTCCTGAGGGATCCGCAGCAGGGTGATCAGGCACGCGGAGAAGATGAGCGGCAGGGCGTCCCCCGGATGGACGCGGCCCGTGTTGAGCACCCACAGCCTCTTGACGCTGTGATGAACCGAGTGGAAGCGCCAGAACCAGGACATGGTATGGGACCAGCGGTGCCCCCAATAGCGCACGAAATCCACCAGCAGGAGGGCGAGAACCACCTGGCCGAGGACCGGCCAGTGCCCGGGCCAGATGCCCGGCTCCGAGCGGCCGGCCAGCCAGATCATGACCAGGGTGGTCGCGACGTCGAGCAGCGATGCGAGACCGTGATTGGTGAAGATTTCGGTCAATGCCGTAAAAAGGAGATCGTTTCCGAGCTGCTTGTCCTCGTCGGCGAACCACGCCTCGGTCCGGGGGATGACGCGCTCGAGTGCGAAGACGGCGCAGACCACGGCCACATAGACACCCAGGAACGAAACATAGACTCCGCGCCCTCCCGCGTGCAGGTAGTAGGTTGAAAGCATGGCCAGGACCAGAAGCCCGGGCCATGCCACGAAGGGGAGCAGCGCCTTGATCCCACGCATTCGGTCTCCTTTCGTTCAAGCTCTCGCCTGAGAAAGTGGGACCAGGGGCGGCGCAATTTCAGTTTTTCCTGAAGGTGGAGCAGGACTCCGTCCGGTAGCGGTGGCCCTGACGGCTCCGGCCGCGGCCGGAGCCGCCCCGTAGCCTTACTGAACAGTCAGGTCGTAGGTGACGTCCAGGCCCCCGAAGATGGGGTGGATCCCGGTGCTTTCGAACTCGCAGAAGGCGCCCTGGATGTGCAGCACGTGCTCGCCGGGCGAGAACGGCGGCAGCAGGACCCAGAAGCCGTCCGAGATCGCCTGGGGATCGACGGTGTTCGACGTGCCGAAGATCGGATCGGGGCCCAGGTTCGCGACGAACGGGGGCGACTGCACGCGCACGGTGGGCACGGAGAAGGTCGAGATCTGGCCGTCGACGGTGACCTCGAGCCCGCACGCGCGGGAGCCCGGAAGCCCCAGGTCGGCCAGGAAGCCGGGCCGGAGGTCGCTGAGGACGCCGTCGAGGATGTCGCGCTTGTCGGCCACGGTCAGGCTCTCGCCGGGCTCGTTCACCCAGATGCCGGAGGCGGAAGATCCCCGTCATCCCTGTGCTCCTCCCCGGCGCGCCGAA
>JBJMGZ010000502.1:0-3036 GCA_045807605.1 Thermoanaerobaculia bacterium
GCCTGCCGCTCAGATAGGTGTCTCCGCGCTCAAGACCGCGGTCTCCGCTTTTTAGACAGGTGTCTCCGCGGCTGGAACCGCGGTACGCGCCGCTCGTGGCGCGGGCGCTGCGCCCGGGTACGCGACCAGCGCCGCTCCCGACCGGGACCCTGCCGTCCGGATCCCGGGAGATATCATCCCGGCCGTGGTCGACGAGGCTGAGGACGCGTCCCCTCTCTTGCGCAGGCGGGTCGCCGCCCGGGTGTCCGTGGTCGCGCACCCTTTCGTCCTGATCCCGGCGCTCGTGGCCGTGGTCACGGCGCGCTCGCTCCCAGCCCGTGAGGCGGCGGCCGTGGTCGCCCTCGTCGTGGCCGGGTCCATGCTCCCGATGCTCGGGATCATCGTGCGGCGGGCGCGGTCCGGCGCCTGGACGGACCATGACGTTGCCGTGCGCGATCAGGGGGACCGGGACGCTCTCCTGGGCGCCGGGATCGGCGTAGCGCCGCTGCTCTGGCCGGTTTAGGGTCTCTTTACCAGGGCTGCAAGATCTTTGACAGGGGAATGAAAGCCGGAGGCGACGATCCGCTTGAGCCAGTCATTCGCTTGCTCCAGAGTCCAGAGGGCGCGTTCGACCCCGAGGACCAGGCATCCGAGAGTGCCAGAGACGGCAACATTCAGATCTGCGGCATGGCGTCGAGCAGCTTTGTCATCCGTCAGGAGCAGCCAGTTCCGCACTCGCGCAATCGCCAGACAGGACGCCTCACCTACGTGCAGTTGGCCAGGCATGCCGGAGAAAGACAAGATTTCCATTTCACTGCCGAGACTGGTGAGACGTAGCCAACCATCCTCTTTCCTGGGATGCAGGATCTCGTCGATGCCGGAGTAGAACGTGTACCCTTCCTCCAGCCCCCGCTGGATCTCCTGGTACACCTCCGTCGGAAGGAACACCTCTCCGAAAAGCTCATGAAGCCTGTCGAGAGAGTGGATCGCAGCGAAATTGGAGAGGACCGTGGTGTTCGAAATGACGCTCATCGATTGCCAGAGAAATTCCGCAGGACCTGGGCCTCCGCCTGGGCTTCCTCAAGAGACTCAGGCCCCAGGCGTGGCTGGATTCCCTTCTCGAGGAGAATTTCCCTCATTTGTGGCCAGCTCACCCCCGCCAGATCCGCTGCCTTGGCCAGAGATAGACCCTCGGTCTGATAGCGATGGACCGCCACATGGACTCTTGCATCGGGACGAGCCCGGAGTAGATGACGCAACGCATCACGCAGTACCTCGTCCTCGCTGCCGTAGAGCCGAGCGCGGACGAGATCTCGGGCGTCGGTAGGTCGCATGGCGGTCTCGCCAGAAGCGCCGGTCTTGGGGTCGGTGGTCTCTGACATGCCTGGTTCAGGGAGCCGTAGCGTGGCTCCGCATATCCTATCACTCTCTATCCCACTCACGCAGCAACACCGGCCGGCCGCACCAGCTCCCCCGGGAAGTGGCTGTTGCAGGCCATCACCCAGGTGATGGCCTCGGTGTCGTACTCGTCGCCCGCGCGGTAGGTCTCGAAGAAGGCGTTCAGCCGCTCCACGCGGTCGGGCCAGGCGTCCACGGATTGGAGGCCGACCGCGACGCCGTAGTTGGTGAAGGCGAACTTGACGTGCGGCAGCTCGGGCTCGCGGCAGAAGTAGCCGGGGGGATCGATCCACATGCGGTTCAGGACGGCGAGGCTCTGGTCGCGGTGCGCCCTTGCCCAGTCCTCGTCGGGCGCCAGGTGGGTCATCCAGAGCATCATGCCCAGGCCCAGGTCCTGGGTGATGACCATGCCTCTCCAGATGCGGTCCACGATCGCCTTGAGCTCCGCGATCTCGTCCTGGAGGGCTTCGGAGTCCAGCAGGCGCCAGGTGACGTAGCCCTGGAAGGGATCGAGACCGCCCAGGCCGTAGCCGGGATAGGGACCGCTCAGGTCCTCCTCCATCTTCCACCAGATGCCGCGGCCCGGGATCACGAAGGCGGGATGGATCTGCTTCACCAGATCGACCGCCTTGCGCCGGTACTCGGGCTTCACCCGCCCGAGGCGCTCCAGGGCGAAGACCCACTGGGCAAGGTAGTGGAAGTACTGACCGTCCCGGTCCGCGGCCTCGCCGATGCGCACGCCCCGCGGACGGCCCAGCACACGGTCCACCTCGGCGACCACCCACTCGGCTTCGTGGAGATAGCGCTCTTCCTTCAGCTCTTCATAGAGGGAAACCAGGAGCACGACTCCGAAGGCGTCCGTCCACAGGTAGCGCCGGCCGTTGGGCCAGATGCGCTGCTCCCGCATCCAGCGCAGGCGGCTTCGGACCCAGTCGAGATCGTGGAGCATGGCACCCTCCTACAACCCGAACGGATACGTCTCCGGCATGCCGTGGACCTCCTCGCCTCCGAGAGGGGTCACGGCGCGGGTCTCGTCGAACCAGCAGTACTCGTCGAACTGCCAGGGCAGGACGGCCTGGAAGTAGTGGCTCTGCAGCTCGGTCTCGGGACGGTAGATCACGCCGATGGCGCGCTCCAGGCGCGGCGGCTCCAGCTCTTCGCGCACGTCCGCGCGCTTGGGCTCGCGCAGGGGCAGCAGGAAGGCGGGGACTCCGGAATCGTGGCAGAGGCGCTCGTAGCTTTCCGGATGCGACGGCCGGACGCGCTTGATCTCCATCTCGCCGTCCCAGTCGGTCGCGGCGGCCACGGTGCCGTGATCGGTTCCGAAGCCGAGGAGATAGGCATCGTTGCCGTGCTCTTCGCGCACGAGCTGGCCGATGTTCAGCTCGCCGCGGGCGGACATCTCGGTCGCGGCGGCGTTGCCGATGTGGGAGTTGTGCTCCCAGACCACGGCTTTCGCGCCGTCGCCGCGGAACGCGAGCAGCGTCTCCAGGGTGTCGAACATGTGCTGGTCGCGCAGGTTCCACGACTCGGCCGAGCCGTAGTACATCACCCGGTAGTAGCGCTCGGCGTTGGCCACGATGCGCGCGTTCTGGACCGCGTCCAGGAATCCCTCGCCGTCCTTCTCCTCATAATCCAGCCGCTTCCGGAGCAGGTCCG
>JBJMGZ010000503.1:0-7810 GCA_045807605.1 Thermoanaerobaculia bacterium
TTGGAACGGATCCAAGGAGCTTGAGGACTGTCCCAAAGACTTCGGGACGGGTCTAAGACGCTTGGGGACGGGTCTGAGGAGTCGTGGCACCGGTCCGGCGTCGAGAGAGCCAGCTCCAGAGGAGCGGCACCTGGTGCACGAGGTAGCCCGCCAGCCAGAGGCCCGACGCGATCAGGTGGACGGCGACCCAGGCCTTGCGCCAGTCTCCGTCCACCGCGGTCTGGATGAGATAGCCGGAGGCGACCATCGGCACCAGGGTCAGGACCATTCCCACTCCGCTCCTCCTCCCCTTCTTGATTCCCCGGCTCCAGTGCGACCAGACGTGCCGCTGCCAGATCAGGCCCGCGGCGAAGACGAGGAGCGGCGCCACGAGCACGTGCAGGTGCTGGACGTGCGGCTGCCAAGGATGGTTGACGATCGCGTAGGGATCGGTGGGCCGCACCAGGTACGCCATCCAGGCGTAGACCAGGCCCGTGCCTCCGACCAGGAGGGTGGACAGGTGGAGGACCCAGGCTTCGAAGCGACTCACGGCCTTTTCCTTCCTTCGGAGCCTTGGGCAATGACCTGGTGCAGCGCGAGCACCCGGCGGACGGCGCCGGTCGTGGCGCGGACGGTGAGCGTGGCGCCGGTCACCGGGTGGATGCCGCGCTTGATCTCCAGCTCCCGGTCCAGCTTGCGCCCCTGGAACTGGCCGTACCAGTTGCCCCGGGGCATGTACTCCTCGGGCTCGCGGAAGGAGATCACCTCGATCCTCTTCACCTGGCCCTGCGGGTCCACCACCACCATGAGCGTCTCCGGCAGGGTGCGCACGCGGTGGGTGTCGAAGTAGGCGAAGCCGCCGGGCCCCTGGTAGTAGGTGACGAGCGCGCTCGCCACCTCCTCGCCCGACAGCCGCGCCGCCTTCTCGACCTGCTCCTTCGTGAGGTACGCGGTGCGCCGCTCCACCCGCGAGCCCGCGAAGGCGAGGCGCAGGGCCTCGTCCACGGTCAGGAAGACCTTGGACGAGGCCGCTCCGCTCCAGCCCAGCAGCAGGAGGGTCGCCGCGGCAACGCGCAGCGCTCTAGAAGATCCAGCCCAGCAGCACATTGAACTGATCTTTGCCGGTCCCGGCCTCGTTGTCGAAGCTCTGGTGGTCGACCTTGACGACGATCTGGTCGATGGGCTTGTACGAGAAGCCGAGGGTCAGCACCTCCACGTCGTTGGCCGGATCGGCCGCGAAGCCGCGCGGTACTTCGTCCTGGGTGTTGTAGGTCTCCCAGCGGCCGAAGGGGATGAACGCCTGGTCGCCTCCGCGGCCGGCCAGGACGTCGTAGCCGGCCTGGAGGTACTGGCCGGTCAGGCGCTCGCCCACGGACTGATTCCCGTGGATGTCGAGCTCCCGGTTGAGCTCGGCCACGTCGTCGAGCTCCGCCTGGACCGCCAGCGCGCGCAGCTCCAGGCCCTTCCACTTCCACTCCAGGTGCCCTTCGAGGATCCGGGTGCCGACTCCCAGGTCCGAGCCCTGGCCCGAGTCGCCGACGTAGGCGGAGCCGCCCACGAGCAGACCGGGGAGGCCGTTGTAGTCGAGCCGGCCGACCCAGGCGAAGTCCTCGGCCGAGGATTCGATCCCCTCCTGCCGGCCGCCGCGGATGCCGCCGGCCGTGAAGCCGGAGGCGTCGAGGCCGGCGACGATGTAGGTGCGGTAGGAGAGCGGGCCGGCCTCGCCGAACAGGCCGAAGCCGTTCTCCCGCCAGGTCGTCGGGATGATGATGCGCTCGCTGATCGGACGGTTTGCGCCCAGGAACGTGGTGGGCTCGTGCAGCTCGTTGATGAAGCCCATGGGGACCAGCAGCAGGCCGGCGCGGACGTTCGCCTGCGGGCGCCAGAGGTAGTCGAGGTAGGCGAACTCCACGCCCACCTCCTCGCCCGCGTGCTCGTACTCGATCTCGCTGTTGAACAGCCAGCGGTCGTCGAACTTGTAGCCGAAGTAGAGGACGGCCCGCAGCAGATCGAATTCGGCCTCGCCGTCCTCGGGGCTCTGGTAGAGGAGCTCGCCGTAGCCGCCGATCGAGATGCCGCGCTCGGCGCGGTAGATCTTGGAGGCCGCGGGTCCGAGCCCGTGCTCGCTCTCGTCGGCACTCCCGGAGATACTCGCGGCTTCGCCGATCTTAAGGCGCTCGATCTCGGCCGCGATCAGGTCCAGCCGGCGCTCCAGCTCGGTGACCCGGTCATCCCCGGCTCCCTCATTCTTCATGGCCGCGATCTCGGCCTTGAGCTTCGCGACCTCCTGCTCGAGCTGACCGGCGCGGTCATCCTGGGCGCTCTGGGCGCTCTGGGCGAATACCGCCAGCGGGAGCAGGAAGAGCACGCACAACGCCAATATCCGGAAACGCATGTAAGATCTCCTCAGGACTTGCGAGGCAACGTCGGCCATGACGCGCCCCGCGGGTTCGGAGAGGGCGGTGGGTTGCGGCTTCCCTCCGTTGGCCCACCGCTCTCGGTCTTCTTCCAGAACGCGAGGTCCACGTCGTCCGCGAGGACCTCCAGCTTCCCGTCCAGACCGGCGCTCGCCAGGGCCTCGACCCGTTCCCCCCGGGGGCGGAGCACCAGCACCTCCACTCCGGGATGAACGGCGGCCCAGCCGAGGGCGGGCTCTGGTCCCATCACGTAGAGGCCGGTCGACAGGCAGTCGGCCCGCAGCGGATCGGCCGTCCAGACCGTCAGGCTGCCGAAGTCGGGCGCCGGCCGGCCGCTGCGCGGGTCGAGGATGTGGCCCAGGCGCTCGCCGTCCACCACGATCCCGCGCTCGCTGTTGCCGGAGGTCGAGACCGATCCGCCGTCGATTGTCAGCGCGACCACCGGCCGGTCGCGCTGCCGGGGATCGGCGATCGGGATCGACCAGCGGCCGCCGCCGGTCACGGCCACCTGGCCCCCGAGATCGAGCAGCGCCCGGACGTCCCCCAGGGCTTCCAGGGCGTCGGCGAGACCGGCTCCCTTGCCGAACCCGCCCTCCTCCAGCACCAGGTCCGTCCGCTCCCGGAGAGATTCGACCGCTTTGCGCAGCTCCTCGGAATCGGGCCTCCGTCCGCCGCTGCGCAGCCCCCAGAGCTGGACCAGCCGTCCCACAGCGGGATCGAACGCGCCGCCGGTCTCCTCCCAGCAGCGCCACGCCTTCCGCAGGTCGCTCGCGAGGACCGGAGAGAGCGGGCCGTCCGGGGAGGCGTTCAGGCGGGCGAGCTCGCTGTCGTCCCGCCAGGTCGAGAGCCGGTCCTCCGCCGCCGCCAGAGCCGCCACCGCCCGCTCGCTGGCCGCCAGCGCCTGCTTCCGGTCGGCCGCCTCGACACGGATTTCCAAAGAGGTGCCCATGATCGCGAGCCGCCGCTCCACTGCCGCCTGAGACGAGCAGCCGGCCAGCAGCAGCAGGAGTGCCAGGAACCTCATCGCGCAATCCCCAGGGCGAGCTGAGTCATCTCCGGGACGGCGCAGCAGCTCCCGCCTGGCGGGATCGGCCTGCCATGCGGGCACCCGGTCGGGTGGTCCAGGAAGGCGCAGACCTGGTCCTCGAACCCGGCCGCGACCGGCATGGGGCCGCCGCACTCCTCGGCCGAGTGGAGGGTGCGCTCCAGCAGCACCTCGGCGAGGCGCACCCGCCTCACCACCGCCGCCGCGCGGTCGCGGCCGGCCTCGGTGAAGGCGATGCGGCCGTCCACGTAGGCGAGCAGCCCCTCGGCCAGGAGGTCCGCGACGCCCCGGCGGGCCACCGAGATTCCCTCGCCGTCCTCCTCCAGGCGGCGCCAGAGATCGACCAGGACGGACTGAAGCTCCATGGTTCCGGCCCCAGCCGAGGCCAGGCGGCCGTGCTCCAGGCGGACCTCGCGGCCGGCGCGGGAGGCGATCGTCGGGTCGTGGGTCACCAGGACGAGCGTGTGCCCGCGCTGGTGGAGGTCGCCGAGGAGCGACATGACCACGGCCTCGTTGACCGCGTCGAGGTTGCCCGTGGGCTCGTCGGCCAGGATGAGCGGCGGCTGGTTGATGAGTGCCCGGGCGATGCAGACGCGCTGCTGCTCGCCGCCGGAGAGCTGGCTCGGCAGGTGGCTCAGGCGCTCGCCGAGGCCGACCCGGCGCAACGCCTCCTCGGCCTCGCCCTGGTCGGTCATGCTGTGGACGTACTGCGCCAGCATGACGTTTTCGAGCGCCGTCAGATAGGGGATCAGGTGGAACTGCTGGAAGACCAGGCCGACCGTGCGCTGGCGGTAGCGGCTGAGCTCGCGGGCGGAGAGGCCGGCGAGATCGACGCCGCCCACCCGCACGCAGCCTTCGCTCGGCCGGTCGAGCCCGGAAAGGATGTTGAGCAGGGTGGTCTTGCCCGAGCCCGACGGGCCGGTGATCGCGACCCACTCCCCCTCCTCGATCGAGAGGGTGAGGTCGTCCAGGGCCCGCAGCGCGCCGAAGCGGCGGCTCAGCCCCTCCAGCTTTACCAGGGGGACCAGGTCAGTCCCCACGGAGCACCCGCGCCGGGTCCAGCCGCTGAATCCGCCGGAGCGCCAGGAAGAGAGAGGAGCCGACCACCAGCGCCGCGACCGAGGCGGACGCCAGGAAGCCGCTCCACGAGAGAAGAGAGCCGCCCCCCGGCCCCCAGGGGTCACCGGCGCCGAGAATCCGGTCGGCCAGGGAGCCGGCGGCCAGCCCCCCCAGGATCTGCCCGGCCACCGCGGCCAGCACGGCGGCCATCAGAAGCTCCGCGGCCAGGAAGCCTCCGACCCGCCGGCCCGTGTACCCGAGCGCGAGGAGCAGGCCGATCTCGGTCCGCCGCTCGCCCAGAAGAGCCGTGGTCGAGGCGCCGACCGAGATCAGCGCCAATAGAAAAGAAACTGCGCTCACGGCGAACAGGACCATCGTGAGCCGGCGCGTGACCCGGGCGTCCGACTCGCTGACCTTGAGCAGAGGCCGCGCCTCGATCCCTTCGACCCGCGATTCGATCTCCCGCGCCACCTCGTCGAGCCGGGCGGGCTCGGCGCGGACGTCGATCCGGTCGCCATCCAGGCTGGCGGTCTGCACACCGGAGACCTCCCGCACCCGCGCCATGGCCGTCAGGGGGATGGCTTCCGGACCTCCCACCTGCGGCCGCACCGTGAGGTTGGGACCGAAGGCGGCGAGGCTCGCGCCCATCCGGTCCTGGCTGCGGGCGGAGAAACCCGCCAGGGTCGAGACGGTCGCGGCGGCCACCAGGACGGCGATCAGGATCAGCGCGAGCTGCCGGAAGCGGCGCCGCAGGCTGGCGAAGACGATCCGCAGGAGCATCAGGCCGTGACCCTCATCAAGCCGTGGCCCTCTTGAGGATGGCCGCCGGGTAGCGCTCCAGGGCGCGCAGCACCGGCGCCAGGCTGGCGAGCACCGCGACCAGCAGGCCGAGCAGGGCGGCGCAGGGGACGAGCACCGGCATCCACGGGACCTCGACGCCGAGCACGCCGCTCCCCAGGAGGCGGCCCGCGGCGAGCCCGGCCGCGCCGCCGGCCGATCCTCCGAGCAGGCCGAGCAGCGCGGCCTCGCTCAGGAAGAAGAGCACCACCCGCTGCCAGCCCGCGCCGATCGCGATCATCAGGCCGGCCTCCAGCCGTCGCTCCAGGACCGTCGCGGTCATGGCCGCCGTCACTCCGACCGCGGCGCCCACGAGGGCCACGGCGGCCAGGGCGATCAGCACCCCTCGCAACCGCTCGAGCACGTCCGCGGTCGCGCCGGTCACGCCATAGACCACGCTCGCCCGCCCCTGGGGCACGGCCTCGTCGATCTGGAAGGCGATGGACGAGGGATAGGCCGTGCAGTACCAGGCCTCGTACTCCTCGGCCGTCATCCGCCGCGGATCGAGCGCGGTGTTCGCCTTTTCAGGATTGGTGAGCGCGAAGACCTCGGCACGGGTGAAGCCGGTCTGACCCGCAAGACGCTGCACGACCGGAAGCGGCGCGAACGCCTCTTCCTCTTCGGCTCCGCCGCTGGTCAGCAGGCCGACGACGGTCAGGCTCTCCCTCCGCTCGCCGAGCGCCGTCTCGATCCCGCTTCCAATCCGGACCCCCAGGCGCTGGGCCAGCCGGCGGCCGACCACGACCTCGGAGACTTCGGGCTGGCCGTCCCGCGGCCAGCGGCCCTCCACCTCGAGCGTGGGGCGCGTGCGGGGGAGGCCGGTGCGCCAGCCGGGCTCCAGCTCGTGATCGAACCAGGTGCCCACGAGGGGCGCCACGAGCTCCCCGGTGCGGACGCGCAGGGAGTAGAGCGGCGCGAGGGCGATGATGTTGTTGCGCCAGAAGATCCTGCGCACCCGGGCCAGGCTCGGCTCCGGCAGGGTCGCCCGGCCCTCCTTCGGCACGATCTGGAGGTTGGCGCCATAGGAGCCCATCTCCGCGGCCAGCCGGTCGCCGGAGGCGAGGACCACCTCGGCGAGCGCGGTCGCTCCGAGCGTGCCGAGCGCCACGGCCGTGACGGCCAGCAGCTTCCGGCGCGTGCCCCGGCGCAGCGACTCGGCGAGGAGACGGAAGTACATCGCCTACTCCCCGGTCCCCATGTGGCCGGCGTGGGCCGTCCCGGTCTGGAAGAGCCCGGAGCCCGCGGCGAGGTCGGACGCGGCCAGCACCAGGTCGCTGCCCACCACCCGGGACTTGAGCGGCACCGGGTTGCAGCCGCCCGGCTGGCCGATCGACGGCGTGTAGATGGCCGAGCCGCAGTGCAGGCAGGTCACGGTCGGCCCCTCCTGGTAGTAGCCCCGGGGGCCGCAGATCAGGCAGGCGTCGAATGCCGTGGCGATCGGCCCCTTCTCTTCGACCGGAATGGCGATGAAGCGCACGGGATTGCCCTCCACCGTGGCCTGAAACCGCCGCAGCTCCAGCCCCTGGAACGTGGAGAGCGGGATGCGCACCTGGCCGTCGGCCCCCACCTCGACCGGCGTGGCCGGCGAGAGCGTGACCGGCGGCTGGGCATAGACGAAGCCGAGGCCCAGCACTCCGAGGATCACCAGGCCGAGCACGGCGCCCACCATCCGGGCGCGCGCCTGACGCCGGGCCTGCGCCCGCTCCAGGCGCGCCGCCGCTCCCTCCTCGGCCGCCTCGGCCAGCGGCCGCGCCTCGCGCGCCCGGCCCGGGATCAGCAGCATGAGGAGCGGCAACGCCACCACCGCGGCGATGAAGAAGAACTCGTTCTGGACCAGCGGCCCGATCGTCGCCATGGTGGCCGGCGTCGCCGGCAGCCAGCCGGCCTCGGACAGCTCGTGGTACCCGTTGATCAGGAGCTGGAGCACGAAGATCCCCAGCGCGATGCCGGTGATCTTGAAGAAGCGCCCGAGATCGATGCGCAGGCTGCCGCGCACGAAGAGCACGCCGAAGGCGACCGCCGCCACCAGCCCGGTCAGGACGCCCAGGATCGCCATCAGGCCGCCCGTGGTGAGCGACAGGGCCGAGAGGAAGAGCACCGTCTCCACGCCCTCGCGGAACACCATGAGGAAGGTGAACAGGAAGAGCCCCAGCGCCACCGACCCCGTCCGCTCGCGGGCCAGGATGCGCGAGAGCGATCCCTTCATCTCCCCCGAGAGCGCGTGGCTGTGCCGCCACATCCACACCATCATCGAGCCCACGATCACCGCCGAGCCGAGATAGAGGAGCCCCTCGAAGACCTCCTCGTTCACCGCCCAGCGGTAGAGCACGAACGCCCCCGCGAGGCTCGCCGCCGCGGCCGCCGCGATCCCCGACCAGACGGCGCCCAGGTGGCGCTCGTACCCCTCGCGGCGCAGGAAGGCCACGATGATGCCCACGACCAGCGCGGCCTCCACACCCTCGCGCAGCGTCAC
>JBJMGZ010000504.1:0-10583 GCA_045807605.1 Thermoanaerobaculia bacterium
GAAGACCTCGTGCCGGTCGAGGAGAAGGGCCTCGAAGGGGACGTACTGGAGGATGTCGGGGGCGACGATCACCAGGCGCCGCTGGCGCAGCCGCGGCGCCACCGGCCCCAGGAGCAGCCTGGCGACCTTCTGCGACTGGCGGTGGATGGCGTACCGGCTCGTCCGGGGGCAGGAGACGAGCCCGTAAAGCCGCCGGGCGGCTTTTTCGAGCACCGCGCGGCCCGGCAGCTCGAAGGAGGCGTACCCGGTGCGGGTGACCCACCAGAGAAAGCTGCGCTTCTCTCCCAGGGAGTACTCGAGGAGCGCCGTATCTCCATCGAGGAGGGAAGGCCACGGCGGCGGCGCGGGGGCGGGCTCGAGGCTGTCGGAGAGGCTCCGCGCCAGGGCGCGCTCGTTCACGTCCAGGGCCTCGCGGTCGCGCCCCCTCTCCATGAGCAGGTCGATCAGGAAGGCGTAATCGTCCTGCTTGGAGGCGAGGTAGGTTGCCTTGAGGAGGTCGACCAGGAAATGCTGTCCGGGAACGCGCGCGGGATGGCCCACGTCGGACCGCAGCGACTCTATCGCCGTCAAGGCCTGTTCCATCCGGAGCCGGGCCGTGTCCCAGTCGCCCTGCAGGCGCGCGGCCCGGGCCAGGCCGGAGAGCGCCCCGGCCCGGGATGCGCGGTCTCCCCCCCCGGCGGAGAGCGCGCGCTCGAAGGCGGTCGTCGCCGATCCCGGCTGGTCCAGGGAGAGATGGAGACGGCCGATGTTGCACCAGACCGTGGCCTTTTCCGCGGGCGTGTCGAGGAGGGCGAGCGAACGTTCGAAGAGAGGGAGAGCGCGGCCGGGCTTCCCGAGCCTCTGCCAGGCGAGGCCCATGCCGTTCAGCGCCGAGGCCGAGCCCCCGGCCTGCCGGAACCGGAGGAGCGCCTGCCGCGGAAGCCCTGCCAGCAGGGAGGCTTTGCCGATCTGGGTCAGGGCTGCGGCCCGTCCCGTGGTCCCTTTCGGAAGCAGCTTCAGGGACTCCCGGAGGGACTCCAGCGCCCGGTCGAGGTCGCCGAGAGAGGCGTAGAGCGTGCCGACGTCCACCTGGACCATCCCCTCCTCCTGGCGCTGCCCGAGCTTGCGCCAGCCTCGCAGGACGCGCTCGTAGCACTCCAGGGCTTCCGCGGCCCGGCTGCCGAGATGAGCGAGCTGGCAGATCCGGTAGGAGGTGGCGGCCGCGTTCCAGGCCTCCCCCAGCACGCGCCATCGCAGAAGCGTCTCCTGCAGGGTGCGGCGCGCCTCCTCCCTCTCTCCCAGGGCCTGGTAAGCCTCGGCGATGCGGTCGAGCGCCAGCATCTCGGCTCGCCGGGCTCCGGCCAGGTGATAGAGGTTGCGAGCCCGGCGCTGCATCTCGAGCGCTCCCTGCCAGTCCCCTCGTTCGGCGCGGATCCGGCCCAGCCGGTAGCGGGCGTCCGCCTCCCTCTGCGTGATGCCGAGGGACTCCCAGCCGCGCGCCGCGCGCAGGTACATGCCCTCGAGCCACGGGCGCGGAGCGTCGCGTTCCCGCTGAAAGGCGAGCTGGAAGTCCCGCTCCGCCGCCGCGTTGGAGCGGTCCTCGTCCGTGGCCGGACGGAGCGCCCGCAGCCGGGCCTCATAGCGCCCCCTGCTCCCCGGCCAGGGCTCCACCACGACGCGATGGACGCCCGCCGTCTTCGCCACGAGCCACACCTCCTCGCTCCCCTTCCCTCCCGTGGGGCTGTCCACGCGGAAGAGCTCGCACCCGTCCGGAGCGAGCACCCGCGCCACGACGTCGATCCCCTGCTGGTCGAGCGACAGGTGCAGGAGCCAGCCGGGCTTCAGAGGGAACGAGTAGGTGTGAGCGTCAGTCCCGCGCGCCGGGGACTGGAAGAGCACCGCCGTCCGTTCCGGACCGGCCAGGGAAAGCGCGACCGCTCCCAGAGGGAGCGCGAATCGTCTCCAGCGACGGCGCATGAGGTCTTGTCGTGAGGGACTGCGGGTGCATTGTAATCATTCACGATCGGTTGCGAAACTGAGTGAAATGTTCATAGATCAAGATGCATCCGACAGCTCGATCCTGAGCCGCTGCCTGGCCTGGTGCAGGTGGGCCTTGACGGTGTCGATGGAGACGTTCATCAGGTGGGCGATCTCTTCGTACTTGCGGCCCTGGGCATAGCGCATCTTGAAGCAGGCGCGCATCTTCGGGGGGAGGTCCTGGATGGCCCGGCCGAGGCGCTCGGCACGCTCCCGCTTGAGCACATCGTCGAGCGCCCTCGGCGGCTGCGGCGGAGGCTCGAAGGGCGCCGGCTCGCCCTCTTCGCCCTTGCCTGAGCTGTCGAGCGAGATCTCCTTGCCCTTGCGCTTGCCCGTCGAGCGCCGGCGCAGCTCGTTCTGGGCGACGTGGTCGGCGATCTCGAAGAGCCAGGTCTTGAAGAGCGACTCGCGGCGGAACGATGCGATCCCGCGCGAGACGCGGAGGAAGGCCTCCTGCGTGAAGTCGCGGGCCTCCTCGGCGGAAAAGCCGCGGCGCAGGAAGAAGCTGTGGATGCCGCGGGAGTGGCGCTCGAACAGGCGCCCGAAGTTGCCCTCGCGATCGATCCCCGCCTGGATCAGCTCGACCAGGCGCTGGCTGGGATCGTCGGCGGCGGACATCCACTGATTCTATCGAAGCGGCAGGAGGCGCACGGGCAAGCCTGCGGATGTCCCATGAGAGACGCCCCACGGGGCGTCTCTACATTGGGGGGGCACCGCCGCCTTTCACCCCCGATGTAGAGACGCCCCGTGGGGCGTCTCCCGAATCGACGACGGCGCGCAAGGTCATTCCAGCTTCTCCCGAAACCTCCGTTCCAGCCTGGCCTTCTCCTCCTCCGGCAGAAAGGACTGCCGCAGCCCGGCCAGGGCGAGGCCGGCCAGCTCTTCGGGGCCGTAGCCGAAGGTGCGGTGGAGCGCCAGGTACTCGCGCGTGAGATCGGTGCCGAACAGGGGGCCGTCGTCGGAATTGACCGACACGGGCACGCCGCTGCGGTAGAGCCGGTCGAAGGAGTGGCTCGCGAGATCCGGGAACACGCCGAGGCAGACGTTCGAGGTCGGGCAGACCTCCAGGGGGATGCCGAGGACGCGCAGCTCCTCGAGGAGCGCGGGGTCCTCGACCGCCCGCACGCCGTGCCCGATGCGCTCGGCGCCGCAAACCTCCAGGACCGAGCGGATCGAATCCGGGCCCCCGTGCTCTCCGGCATGGGCCACGCAGTGGAGCCCCTCTTGCTTCGCGGTCGCAAAGTGCTCCCGGTAGGGCTCGTTCGAATAGCCCGCCTCGATGCCGGCAAGGCCCATCGCGACCACGCCGCGACCGCGGCCGGCGAGCGCCCATTCGAGAGTGACGTCCGCGGCGACCGGGCCGATGTTGCGGACGATGTCCGGGATCAGCCGCAGCCGCACGCCGCGCCGCTCCCCTTCCCCGATCACCTCTTCCAGGGCGTCGAGCAGCTCGCCGCCGTTGGCTCCGTTCGCGACATGGGTCGAGATCGTGAAGTGGGCCTCGGTGTAGACCACGTTCTGCGCCTCCTGCGCATCCAGGAAGTCGCGGGCCATGAGCTGGAAGTCCTCGGGCGCGCGCAGCGCCCGGGAGCAGGTGAGGTAGACCTCGACGAAGTGCCCGAAGTCGCGGAACTGGAACCAGCGGCGGAGCCCCTCTTCGTCGTGCGCGGGCAGGTCGACGCCGTTCCTCCGCGCCAGCTCCAGGAGCACGTGCGGGCGCATGGAGCCCTCCAGGTGGACGTGCAGCTCCACCTTCGGCATCCGCTGGAGGAAGCTCTCGATGTCCAAGGGATTCAGGAGCGCCGGCGGGAGCGGAGGCGCTCCAGCACCAGGTCGGGCACGAGCCCGGTCACGTCGCCACCCAGGAAGTGGACCTCCTTGACCAGGCGGCTCGACAGGTAGATGTAGTCCTCCTTGGGCATCATGTAGACGGTCTCGACCCGCGGGTTCAGACGGCGGTTCATGAGCGCCATCTGGAACTCGTACTCGAAGTCCGAGACCGCGCGCAGGCCGCGCACCACCACGCGCGCGCCCACCCGGTCCATGAAGTCGACCAGCAGCCCGGAGAAGCTCTCCACCCGGCAGTCGCCGCGGCCGTCCACCAGCTCGCGGATGGCGTCCACCCGCTCCTCGACGGAGAACAGCGGCTTCTTCTCCTCGTTGTAGAGCACCGCCACCAGCAGCTCGTCGAACAGCGGGCGGCAGCGCTCGATGATGTCCAGGTGGCCGTTGTGGATGGGATCGAACGACCCGGGATAGACCGCGATCCTCTTGCTCATCGCGCCTCGGAAAGGTTGAAGGTCACCACGTTGTAGGCCGCATCCATGATCCGCAGCAGGAGCAGCCCGCCCGCTTTGCCGGGATCCACCACCAGGGTCTCGGTCTGGCCGTCGATCAGGCCGTCGGCCGAGGGCACCGGCTTCCACTCCTGCGCGTCCACGCTGACCATGGCCTCGCGCAGCGGGTTCGCCGAGTCGCGCACGGTGGCGCGCACCTTGCCCCCCGAGCGGTCCACCTTGACCAGCACCGGCGTGGTGTGGTCGATCACCACGGGATCGCTCACGCGCTCCGCTTCGAGCGCGCTGGCCGGCTCGTTCGAGGGACGGTCGGAGGCGCGCAGGCGGAAGCGGTAGACGCCGTCCGGCAGGGCCGTGGCGTCGAAGGAGAAGTAGTTCTCTTCCAGGTCACCCATCACCTCCAGCCACTCCCCGTCCGACTCGGCCGGGCGGAAAGAGAGGTCGTAGACGAGCCCGTCCTGGTTGGGATCGGCGGCGGTCCAGCGCAGGGTGCGGTAGCCCTTCTTCCACAGCGTCTTGGTGCGGCCGGCGTCGTCCTCGTCCGCGGGCTGGCCGACGCTGGTGAAGATGCCCTCGCGGGTGGGATGGGCCGGCTCGTAGACCTGGTTCGAGGGGTTGAAGTTCGACGGCACCAGGATCTGCCCCGGCTCGAGCACGCCGAGCGAATCGATGCGCGGGCGCAGGTTCTCCTGGCGGTAGGACAGCTCGGCGTTGTAGAGGCGCGGGGAGCGGCCGCCGTCGGCCGCCATCTCGGCCCGCCACTGGATGTAGCGGCCGCGCGGGAGGTCTGCGAGGGAGATCTCCTCGCCGCGCTTCGCCGCGGTCCAGGGCGACCAGGTGCGGTCGGGCTCGGAGCTGACGCCGCTGCGGAACGAGAAGCGGACTCCACTGCCGCCCGGCGTCTCGCCGCGCCAGCGGAAGGTGCCGAAGCGCGAGGCCTGCCCGGTGTCCATGGCCGCGCTGGTGTAGGTGCCGGTCTTCTCGGTGCCGGCCGTCACCTGGAAGAAGGCCGCGGCATTGGTCGTGGCAAAGGCCGGGCCGGCCTCGCCCGGCAGCAGGGCCACGATCTGCCGCTCGTCCACGTCCTTCTCCTGGAGCATCTGGCGGTCGGCCCAACTGTAGAGCTTGCCTTCCAGGCCGGTCGCCACCCAGAGGCGGCCCTGGCCCCAGAGCAGGTCGTAGACCGTCTCCTCCGGGAAGCCCCAGAGCGTCTCGGCCACCCCGTCCTTCGAGAGCGCGAGGATCTGGCTGCGCGGCCCCAGGTCGCCCGGCCGGCGGGTGCCCGTCGCTCCAACCGCTCCAGCACCCGGCGCGGCCGCGGGCTCGGCCCCTTCGACGGTCACGGTGACCTGCGGCTCGCCCGGAGCAGCCTGCGCCGCGGTCTGGGAGAGATCGACCAGGCTCGATTCCGAGGCCACCACGGCGGCATAGCAGGTGCCGTCCGGAGCGGAGGTCAGCGCCACCACCTCGGGCTCGTCGGCGTCGTAGAGGGTGCGCGCGTTGCCGTCCTTGCCGAGCCGCAGGATGAGCCCCTCGCCCGCGGTGCCGATCAGGACGTCGCCGTCCGGCAGCACCTCCAGGGCGCGCAGATGGCCGTCCTCGCTGTCATAGAGGACCGAGCCCTTGCCGCTGGCCGCGACCTTGAACAGCTTGCCCTGGGTGCCGGTCGCTACGAGCAGGCCGCCGTCCGCGGCGCGGGCCAGGGCCCAGATGTAGGTCTCGCCCGGATCGAAGAAAATCTCTCCCTTCCCCCCAGAGATCCCGCTTGCAATCCGATACACCTTGCCGCGCGGCGAGGTGCCGGCGAAGACGGTGCCGTCCGGGTCGGCCCAGACCGCGAAGACCTCGGGCTCGGGCGCGGCGAACAGCTCCGTCACCTGGCCCTTGCGATCGATCTTGAGCACCCGGCCGGCGTTGCCGGTGCCCACGACCCAGCCGTCCGGAAGGCTCGCTGCCGAGAGCAGGAACGGCTCGGTGAGCGACGCGAGGCGCTCGGCGCGCGGGGCGAGCGACATCCGCCCGAGCGAATCGACGCTCACCCCTTCCAGGGTGCCGGTGAGAAAGCCGGCCTGGCTCTGGACCTGGAAGATGCGGACCTGCGTCGCCAGGACAGGCGCCGCAATGAGAAGGATGGTGAAAAGGACTGGAGCTGCTGCCCGTCGGATCAATGCCGGTCCTCCCCGGAGCCCGCGGCCGGAGAAATCGCCGCCGCGTCCGCCTCGCCTTCGCCCTGCGGTTTCTCCTGCTCTCCTCCGGGGCCGGCCACCGGATCGCGCCGCCGCACCTCCAGGTCCACGCGCACCAGGCCGGACACGGGGAACGGCATGGCCTCCTCGTGGGTCTGGGCGATCGTGGTGCGCAGAGCCGTGGCGCTGCCGCTCGCCGCCGCGTTCCAGAGCGAGCGCACCGAGCCGGGCAGGCGCGGCATCACCTCGCCCGCGACCGACAGCCCCGGCCCGCCGGTCACGCCGAGCACGACCAGGTTGCGCCGCGAGTGGAGCGAGCCCAGGAGCTCCAGCGCCTGGGCGAAGGTCACCGGATCGGCCGGCTCGAGGGCGAGGCGAACCGCGTCCACGCTGTAGCCGTCGCCGATCATCAGCGAGTAGCGGCCGGCCGGAAGGTCCTCCGGCAGATCGAGCGCGAACGAGCGCCGGAAGCGGTCGCCGCGGTAGGCGGCGAGGTCCAGGTTGATGCCGACGCGGTCCCCCGGCCGCACCACGGTCCGCTCGGCATGGGCGCCCACCAGGGTCGCCGCCCGCGGCAGGGGGCTCTGGCTGACGTCGATCTCGATCGACTCGTAGGCCACCTGCTCCAGCGGGTTCTGGGTCAGGTAGGTCGCCACCGCGAGCAGGAAGCCGGCCACGTCCCCGACCGCGCTGTCGCCGTCGAAGCTCTGCTCCATCTCCAGGTCGCCGTACTTCTTGAGCTTGAAATGGGCCTTGACGTCGAGCCCCTGCTGGCCCGAGGTGTAGATCGCCGACTCCAGGCTCGCCACCACGGTGCTGCCGATGAACATGTTGGTGAAGTAGGGGACCTCCGCCAGCCGCACGTGGAACTCCCGCGGCTTCTCGTTGCCGCCGCCGGAGACCCGCACGACCATGGGGATGGTCGGCGCCTTCTCCCCCATGCGGCCCTGGATGCCCGCCTTGCGGTCCTGCTCGAAGGAGCCGATCTCCTCGCCGAGGTTCGCGATCTTGAACGAGGCGTACTGGTTGGAGAGCACCGTCACCACCTCCGCCGTGGCCATGGGCACCTTGATGGGACCGAGGCCGAGGAAGGGATGGCCGAAGGCGAGGACCTGGTCGCCGTAGCGGTCGGTCACCGTGCCGGTCGCGGCGAGCCGGAGGTCGCCGTCCACGAGGACCGCGGCCACGGCGCTGCCCGGCTTGAGGTCCGGATCCGTGTCGCCGGGCCGCGCCTCGCCGGCCGTGGAGGCGCTCCCCAGGGCCCGCTGCAGGATGCCCTGGGATTTCTCACCAAAACCGGAGGTCACCCACTGGAGGCTGGCGATCGCGTCGTCCCCCGCCTTGGGCAGGAGCTTCGCCATCTCGCGCTCCAGCAGGTCGTGCGGGATGCGCCCGCCGAGGATGTCGGCGAGCGGCACCGGCGGGACCGGCGGCGTCGGGGAGACGGGCGGCACGCCCGCGAGGCCCGAGAGCTGGCGCATGGACTCGATCGGCGTGATCCCCGCGATCGCCTCGTGGGAGAACGGCCAGCTGAACGCCACGGCGCCGGCCAGGCGGCCGTCGAGGAACACCGGGCTGCCGCTCATGCCGTTGGCCACGCCGCTCTTCTCCAGCCCCTTGCCGGTCAGGCGCGCCAGGATGTGGCTCAGGCCCGGACCGAACTGGTTGCGCACCACGCCCACGACCTCGACCTCGAAGCGCTCGGGCTCCTTGCCGGCGAAGACCGAAAGGCCGTAGCCGCGCTGGCCGGCCTTGACCTCGTCGACGGAGATGGTGGGCAGAGGGTCGGGGCCTCGCCCGATGGGATGCCCGATGGGATGCGTGGGGGCCGGGATCGGCTGTATCTGGGAATCCTTCCCGCTCTCTTTCCCGGTATCGCCGGCGAACGCAGCGGGAACCAGAAACGCAGCCAGAAGAAAGCCAAGGCAGGCCGGACGGAATGATCGATCTTTCATACATCCTCTCCCTGGGCCGCCCGAAGCACCTCGCGCAGCCGTTCGACGGGGAACGTTCCAGTCCTTAGAACCACCGGTCCGGCCTCCTCTATTGCCACCAGCGTCGAGGGGGGCCCTCCGGGGAGGACGCCGCCGTCCACGACCATCGCATCCTCGCCCGCCAGCAGGTCCGCGGCCCCCGCGGGGTCGAGCACCGGCTCCCCGCCGCTCGGGTTGGCGCTGGTGGCCGTCAGTCCGTGCCCGAGCGCGGCGAGCAGGCTGCGCAAGCCTTCGTGCCCCGGGATGCGGACCGCGAGCGTCGGCTCCCCCGCCGCGGCCGGGATCTCGGGTCCCGCGATGGGCCGCTTGATCGGCAGCACCGCGGTCAACGGTCCCGGCCAGCAGGCGGAGAGGGGCTTCAGTATAGAAAGGTCCGGATCGATCCCCAAGCCCGCGAGCTGCGCGAGGTCCGCCACCACGACCGGCAGCGGCTTGCGCGGCTCCCGCCCCTTGATGCGATAGATCGCCTCGACCCCGATCCGGTTCCGCGGATCGGCGCCCAGGCCGTAGCTCGACTCGGTGGGAATCGCCAGCACGCCGCCGCGGCGCAGCAGCTCCCGCAGCGGCTCGACCGGATCGCCCGAGCGCCAGAAGGCCGTCACTTCGGTGATCGCCTGGGGCGGTTCCGCGCCGCCCCCTCGATGAGCTCGCGGGCGTGCGACAGCGAGAGCTGGGTGACCTGGGTGCCGGCGAGCATGCGCGCGACCTCCTCGACCCGGGCATCGGAGCCCAGCTCGTCCACCCGCACGCGGGTCTTGCCCTTGTCCACCCGCTTGCCCACTTTGAAATGAACGTCGGCGTGGCTCGCCACCTGCGGCAGGTGGGTCACGGCGAGGATCTGCCCGCCCTTCGCGAGCCGCTGGAGCTTGCGCCCCAGGGCCGCGGCCTCGGCGCCGCCTACACCTGTGTCCACCTCGTCGAAGACCAGGGTGGGCCGCGCCTGCTCGGTCTCTCCATGGGCGGCGAGCTGCAGCGCCAGATGGATGCGGGAGAGCTCGCCGCCCGAGGCGATGCGGGCGAGCGGCCGGGGCTCCTCCCCGGGATTGGGAGCGAACAGGAAGACGACCTGGTCCATGCCGTCGCGGCCGAGATCCCGCCGCCGTTCCAGGGCCACGCCCAGCTTGGCGCGGGCGAGACCCAGATCCTTGAGCTCCCCCTCGATCCGCTCGACCAGCGCCCTGCCCCATCTCGCGCGGGCCTGCGACAGAGCAGCCGCGGCCGCCTGGTACTCCTGAAGGGCCGCCGCCACCCGGCTCTCCAACTCGTCGCGGTTCTCGGCATCCCCCTCCAGCTCGGCCAGCTCGGCCTCCATCTCCGCCCGCCGGGCGAGGACCGCGGCCGTATCCCCCCCGTGCTTCCGGCACAGGCGCTCGAGGATGGCGAGGCGCTCCTCGATCAGGTCGAGCCGGGCGGGATCGGCCTCCAGCCCGTCCAGGCGGTGGCTGAGCGAGCCGGTCAGCTCGGCGAGGCGGATGCGCAGCTCCTCCAGCTCCGTGTTCCAGGCGCCGGCCTGGGGCTCCCACTCCTCGACGTCCGCGAGAAAGCCCTGGCTCTTGCCGATGCGCTCGAGGGCCGAGCCCTCCTCCTCGGAAAGAAGGGAGAACGCCGTGCCCAGCGCGCGGGTGATGGCCTCGGCATGGCGGAGCACCTCGCGCTCGGTCCTGAGCTCGGTCTCCTCGCCGGCGCGGACCTTCGCCCCATCGATCTCGGAAGCCTGGAAGCGGAGCAGGTCGATCCGCTCGCGCCGCGCCCGGTCGTCGCCGGAGAGGGTGGCCAGCCGCTCGGCCAGGCGGGCATGCTGCTCGAAGACGGCCTCGACGCGGGCCAGAAGCGCGGCGGCCTCGGCGCCGCCGCTCCTGTCGAGCATCCGCTTCTGCAGCTCGGGCTCGACCAGGCCCATCTCGTCGCGCTGGCCATGGATGCGCAGCAGGTAGGGAGCGAGATCGGAGAGCAGCCGCAGCGTGGTGGGCTGGTCGTTGACGAACACCCGGTTGCGGCCGCTCCGGGCGATCTCGCGGCGGACGAGCACCTCGTTCCCCTCCGCCTCCAACCCCGACTCTTCGAAGACCGACCGCCAGGCGTCCCCTTCG
>JBJMGZ010000505.1:0-5480 GCA_045807605.1 Thermoanaerobaculia bacterium
GTGCACGAGGCCGCGGACCTGGAGTACGTGGTCACCGACACCACGGCCGAGGCGCTGCTGCTCGAAAACAACTGGATCAAGAGCAGGCGCCCGCGCTACAACATCCTGCTCCGGGACGACAAGACCTATCCCTACCTCAAGCTCACCCTGGAGGACGAGTACCCGCGCATCGCGTTCACCCGCCGGGTGAGGAACGACAAAGGCGATTATTTCGGCCCCTTTTTGCCGGGCGGCCTGGCGCGCAAGGCGATCAAGCTGGTCCAGAAGCTGTTCCAGGTGCGCGTCTGCCGCATCGAGATCGACGGCAGCCTGCCGCGGCCCTGCCTGTACTTCGACATGCACCGCTGTCTCGGCCCCTGCGTGGACGGCCTGACCACGAAAACCGCCTACGACGAGGCGGTCCAGCAGGCGCGGCTGTTCCTTTCCGGCCGCAACGAGCAGCTCGTGCGGCGGCTCAAGAAGGAGATGTGGGAGGCGTCCGAGGAGCTGGACTTCGAGCGCGCCGCCCACCTGCGCGACACGCTCGACGAGATCGAGTCGATCAGCCAGCGGCGCAAGCTCTCCTCGGTCGAGGGGGAGGACCTGGACGTCTACGGCGTCCACGTGGGCGGCGGGCACGCCGCCGTGGTCGTGCTGGTCATGCGCGGCGGCCAGGTGCTCGACCGCCGCGAGCTGTTCTGGGAGGGGGTGGGGCCGATCTCCCCGGAACGGCTGCTCTCCGAGGTGCTGCCGCAGATCTACGACCGCACGACCTTCATCCCCAAGGAGATCCACCTGCCGGTGCCGATCGAGGGCGAGGAGGCGCTGGTCGCGTGGCTGTGCGACAAGAAGGGGGAGAAGGTCTACGTGCGCATGCCCTCGCGGGGTCCGAAGGCCGACCGGGTGGCGCTCGCCATGCACAACGCCGAGCTGGCTCACAAGCGGCGCTTCCGGGGCATCGAGGAGAACCCGGGCGCCGCGGCCCTGGCTCGGCATCTCGATCTCGAAGGGCCGCCGCGGCGGATCGAGGGCTTCGACATCTCCCACTTCCAGGGCGGCGAGACGGTGGCGTCCCTGGTCACCTGGGAGGAGGGCCGGATGCGCAAGGGCGAGTACCGCAGCTTCAACATCCGCGATCTCACCCAGCCGGACGACTTCGCCTCCATGCGCCAGGCCGTCGAGCGCCGCTACCGCCGCCGGCTGGAGGAGATCGGCGAGATGCCCGACCTGATCCTCATCGACGGCGGCCGGGGGCAGCTCAACGCCGCCCTGGACGCCCTGGCCGTCCTGGGCGTGGAGGAGACCTCGATCGTGGCCCTCGCCAAGCGCGAGGAGGAGATCTACGTGCCCGGCCTGCCCGAGCCGCTGCGGCTGGAGCGCAACGATGCCGGGCTGCGGCTGCTCCAGGAGATCCGCGACGAGGCCCACCGTTTCGCAGTCGCGCGCCACAGGAGCCGCCGCTCCGCCCGCACGCTCCATAGCAAGCTCGACGAGCTGGCCGGCATCGGACCGCGCCGCCGCAAGCTCCTCATCACCACCTTCGGCAGCGCCGAGGGGGTGCGCAACGCGAAGGTCGAGGAGCTGCAGGAGATCCTCGGCCAGGTCACCGGAAGGAAGATCTACGCCCAGCTCCACCCTCCCGGCGAGGCAACCGCCGCCGCTCCAGCACCCTGATGTGCTGCCGGTTGCCGTGCCACTGGCCCGGCGAGGACACGGCCCCCACCTCGCCATAGCCGGCCCGCGGCTCGTACCGCTCCAGGATCTTCGCGATCCACTCCTCGCTGAGCAGCAGCCGGCCCTCCGGGGTGGTCATCTGCGTGATCACGAGGTAGCGCACGCGCCGGCCGAACAGCCGCTCCTGCATCGGTCCCCACTCGTGGACCTCCACGTTCCTCCCTTTCAGGCGCCCGAGCTCCGAGGGCAGGATGGCCAGCTCGTTCAGGACGAGCACGGTCTGCCCGGGGCGGCTGTTTTGAGCCACCCAGTCGATCGCCTGGACGCGGGAGTCCTGGAATCCCGCCCGCTCGCGGGCGAACCGGACCACCTGGGGGCCGAAGAGCGTTGCGATCAGGAGGAATCCGGCCAGATCGGCCCAGGAGACCCAGGCCCTCAGTCGATGGAACAGGACCGCCACGGCCACGCAGGCGATGGGCACGGCGGGGAGGAGGTTGCGGAAGGGGGTGAAGCTCTGCCGGCTGTAGAGGATCACGATCAGGGCGAGGAACAGCGTCCACCCCGCGGCAGAGGGCCGCGTGCGGCGGTCCCAAACGGCGATGGCCAGGCCCGCTGCCGCCAGCGCCAGGAAGGTCCATCCCAGCTCCGATCCGCGCAGAGGCAGGTCCCACTCGGCCTGCGCGACGACCTGGGGCCAGAGCGGGGGGGAGGTCAGCTCTCCGTAGAGCTCGGACTGCCGCAGGATCCCGCCGAGGACCTGTTGCGGGACCGTCACGAGCCCGGGCATGGCCAGCAGCGCGGCGCCGAGGGCGCCGGCCGCGCCGATCGTCCAGAGCCGGAGCCGCTCGCGCCAGGCCGGCCGGCTCAGCCAGACGGTCAGGGCGAACGAAAGGGACACCAGGATCGCCGGGTACTTGGAGGTGAAGGCGAGGCCCGCCATGGCTCCGGCGAGCAGCGACTCCCGGCCGGGCCGCTCGGAGTCGCGCGTGCGCTCCGTGAACAGCAGGCAGGCGGTCACGAACAGGGTGGCATAGGGATCGACCGTCGCGATCCCGCCGCGGGCGACCAGGGCCGGGAGGAGAGCGGCTGCGAACGCGGCGAGCAGGCCGGCCCGCGGGCCCGCCACCCGGCGGGCGAGGAGCCCGGTGGCCAGCACGACCCCGAGCCCCGCCAGGAAGCTCAGGACCCGGCCCAGGAGCAGGAGCTCGAACGGCTCCAGCACGTCGTAGTAGCCGTTCTCCCGGGTGAGCACGCGGTCCCCCATCCGCGGGTCGCAGGCCCGCGCCGCGGCGGCCACCGCCGTGATCGGCAGCGAGGGGTACAGGAACTCGTCCGGGATCCAGCGCCCGTCGCGGACCATGCGGGCCGAGACGTGGAGGTAGTTCCCCTCGTCCACGTAGCTGATGTAGGGACGGGCCGCGGTGAGGGAGGGGGCGCGCACCGCCGCGGCGAGCAGCAGGACGGCGATCCAGGGCAGGGCGCGGAGGCGGCTCATGGGCGCGCGAAGTTTATCCGGATGCTAAGATCTTGATGCATCATGGCCTCCCATCGAGAGCTTACGGACGAGGAGTACCGCCTGTTCAGCGAGCGCATCGCGCGCGGGCTCGCGGAGCGTCCCCTGACGGTCCCGCCCCGGGAGCACCGGGAGCGCGTGGCCGAGCTTCTGAAGCAGCTCGGGGACGGGACCTTCTACCACCTGCTGGGGATCGATCCGGCCACCGGGACGCGGGAGGTCCACGAGGCGTATGACGAGGTGGCGCGGCTCGTCCATCCGTCGCAGGCGCGCCGGGTCGGGCTGGAGGGGCGCGAGGGGGTGCTCAAGCTCCTCTTCGAGCGCGCCACGCTGGGCTATCTGACGCTCGTCGAGATCGACCGGCGCAAGGCGTACGACCGGGAGGTGGGGCCGGCCCGCTGGACCGCGATGCGGGCCTCGGTGGCCTCCCGCGAGGAGGAGGCGCGGCGCTGCCTGACGCGGGCGCGGGCGCTCGCCGAGTCCGAGGACTTCCACTCGGCGATCGAGCTCCTGCGCCAGTCGGTGCGGCTGGCCCCGAGCGGCGAAGCCTGCGCGCTGCTGGGTCTGCTGCTGGCCAAGAACCCCCAGTGGCTCGACGAGGCCCTCGAAGCGCTGGAGCGCGCCCTGGAGATGGGCTCGAACGAGCCGGGTCTGCCCGAGGCGCTGAAAGAGGTCCGGGAGAAGCTGGGGCAGCAGGGCGCTCCGGCGCAGCCCATCCCGTTCAGGAAGAAGCGGAATTAGGACCTCCTATCCAAACCTCTATGTAGGGGCGGGGCTTGCCCCCGCCCGGGAGGGGGTCAACCCCTCCCCTACATCACGGATGGCAGGATGGAATCATCTCCGTTGGAAAAGAGTTAGGATGTATCCAGGCCGGAGAGTTCCAGGCGGTCGCTTCGGGGGGCCTTTCGGGTCCGCCCGGAGAGGAAAGTCCGAGCTCCCACGGGCAGCATGCTCGCTAACGGCGAGGCGCGGCGACGCGACGGAAAGTGCAACAGAAAAGATACCGCCGTCTTCCTTCGGGGAGGCGGTAAGGGTGAAATGGTGCGGTAAGAGCGCACCGCTCCGGCGGCGACGGCGGAGGCACGGAAAACCCCATGCGGAGCAAGACCAAATAGGGGAGCGGTACGCGGGCTGCCCGTCCCGCCCTCGGTCCGGTTCACCGGGCCGGGGCCGTTTCCGGGTAGGTTGCTGGAGGCCGGCGGCAACGCCGGTCCCAGAGGAATGACAGCTCACCCGGCTTCGGCCGGGGATACAGAACTCGGCTTACGGAGCTCTCCGGCTTCTTGATCCCTCGACTTCCACCTCCCGCCGGCCCCGGCGACCGTGTGGGCGTGGCCGCCCTGTCCGGGCCCGTCGACCCCGCGAAGCTCGCGGCCGGCGTCGAGTCCCTGCGCCGTCTCGGCTTCGAGCCGGTGCTCGCCGACAACGTGCTCTCCCGCCGCGGCTACCTGGCCGGTGGCGACGAGGAGCGGCTCGCCGCCTTCCACAGGCTCGCGGCCGATCCCGACCTGCGCGCCATCTTCTTCACCCGCGGCGGTTACGGCCTGATGCGGATCCTGCCGGCGCTCGACTGGGACCTCCTCGCCCGGTTTCCCCGCGCCTGGGTCGGATACTCCGACCTGACTCCGTTCCTGATGGAGATCGTGCGCCGGCTCGGCCTGGTGGCCTTCCACGGTCCGCTGGTGGCCGGCGAGCTCGCCCGCGGCCTCGATCCCATGGAGGAGATCTCCCTGCTCGGCGCGCTGGCGGGACGTTACCCGGTGGAGCAGCCGTTCCAGGGCTGGCTGCGCGAGGGGAGCGCCACGGGTCCGCTCCTCGGCGGGTGTCTCAGCCTGCTCTCGGCCACGGCGGGCACCCCGTGGCTGCCGGACCTGCGCGGCGCGGTCGTGTTCTGGGAAGAGATCAACGAGGCGCCGTACCGCGTCGACCGAATGTTGACCCACCTCCGGCTGTCGGGTAATCTCGAAGGGATAGCGGGCATGATCGTCGGCCATGTGACAGGCAAGGAAGAATGGTCGGGCTCAGGAGCCGGCTCAGGAGGCGGATGGCCGGCCCTGGTGGACGAGAGCCTTTCGGGGTTCTCCTGGCCTCTCGCATGGGGGCTTCCGACCGGTCATGTCCCGCCGAACTGGACTCTACCCCTGGGACTGCCGGCGCGCCTGGATGCAGGGAGCCTCAAGATGGTGATCGGCGAGGTAAAGGGATCAACCGAATGACGGGCCCCGTCTTCAAGTCCACTGGCAGCCAGCCTGCCATTCCGCCTGCGGCCCGGAAGCCCACCGGCGCCTATCTCCTCGACGTCAAGGAGGGCGAC
>JBJMGZ010000506.1:0-4931 GCA_045807605.1 Thermoanaerobaculia bacterium
CGCGGGCGAGTGCGACCTGGTCGTCACCGCCACCTCGGCGTTCGGCCAGCGCGTGCTCGACCTTTCCCTCTGCAAGCCGGGAGCGGTGATCTGCGACGTGGCGCTGCCCTCGGACATCCAGGAGGAGGAGGCGGCGCTGCGGCCGGACCTGCTGGTGGTGGAGAGCGGCGAGGTGCTGATCCCGGGGCCGGTCGACTTCGGCTACGACATCGGCTTGCCGCCTGGTACTGCCTACGCCTGCCTTGCCGAAGCGGCGCTCCTCGCCATGGAGGGGCGCTTCGAGGACTTCACCCTGGGGCGCAACCTGGAGACCGGGCGGGTGAAGGAGATGTACCGCCTGTTCCAGAAGCACGGCTTGCGGATCGCCGGCCTGCGCTCGTTCGGGCGGTATCTCAGCGAGGAGGACGTGGCGGCCCGGCGCGAGAGGGCCGGGCGGCTGCGCGCCGATCCCGAGCTGCTCGCCCGCGTCCGCGCCGAGGCCGCGGCCGGGCTCGCCCGCATCCCGCCGGCGGCCAAGGGAGTGCGCAAGGAGCGCTCGTCCAGGTGGCTCTCCGCCCTGGGGACGCTGGTGGGGGCCGTGCTCCTCCCGCTGGGCAGGAGGGCGCGGACGGCTCCGGGGTGTGGGGGGTGGGGGCACGGAGGGGGCCGGCGCGCTATTCTAGAGCTGCCTAGCAATTTCCCGGACGCGAGGGAGGGATCTTGACGACGCCGTTTCCCCGGCCAGATGACGGGCGTGCACCCGACCTGATGGAGGATCGGCTCCGCGAGGAGCGGGAGCGGCTCCATGCGGCCCTCGCGACCCTTCCGGTCACCTCGCTCGATCCGTTCGGCATCTACAAGGCGATCCGCGATGCTGCGGGTGAGATCGTGGACTTCCGGGTCGAATACGTGAACGACGCCGCCTCCAGGGCCAACGGCATGACGCGGGAGGAGCAGGTGGGCCGCACGGTCCTGGAGATCCTGCCGCACCACCGGGAGAGCGGGCTCTTCGACGTCTACAGGCGGGTGACCGAGACCGGGGAGCCGTTCGAGACCGACGCGTTCCTGTTCCACTGGGACCATCCGCCGAACCGCCGCTGGTTCGACATCCGCGCCACGAAGCTCGGGGACGGCTTTGCCGCGGCCTGGCGGGACGTGACCTGGCGCCGGGAGAGCGAGGAGAGCCTCCGGCGCAGCCGGGAGCACCTGCAGTTCGTCTCCGACGCGGCGGCGGTCGGCGTCGCCCACTGTAGCTCGGACTGGCGGTTCGTCTTCGTCAACCAGATGTACGCGGCACGCCTCGGGCTCACGCCCGACCAGGTCATGGGCAGGGGAGTGGTGGAGGTGCTGGGCGACGAGGTGGCCGAGGCCATCCGGCCGTACGTCGAAAGCGTCCTGTCCGGAGTGCCCGTCGAGTACGAGACGGAGGTCGCCTACCCGGGGGCCGGCCCGCGCTACCTGCACTGCGCTTACACGCCCGAGGTCGACGCGAAGGGCCGGGTCATCGGCTGGGTCGCGGCCATCACGGACCTGACCGAGCGCCACCGGCTGGAGGAGGACCTGCGCCGCAGCGAGGAGTCGCTCAAGGAGGCCGACCGCCGCAAGGACGAGTTCCTGGCCACCCTGGCGCACGAGCTCAGGAACCCGCTCGCGCCGATCCGCAATGCCGTGCAGATCCTGCGCGTGCAGGGGCCGGAGGACCCGGGCCTGCAATGGGCGCGCGAGGTCATCGACCGCCAGGTGCAGCAGCTCACCCGCCTGGTGGACGACCTGCTGGACGTGTCGCGCATCACCCGCGGCCGGATCGAGCTGCGCAAGGAGCGGGTGGACCTCGCGGCGGTCCTCGAGCGCGCGCTGGAGACGAGCCGGCCGGCTGTCGAGGCCGCCCGTCACCGTCTCACCGTGGCGTTCCCGGAGGGCCCCGTCTGGGTGGCGGTGGACCTGACCCGCATGGCGCAGGTGCTCTCCAACCTGATCAACAACGCGGCCAAGTACACGCGCCCGGGCGGGCACATCGAGGTCTCCGCCTCGGTGGTGGACGGTCAGGCGGCCATCGCCGCGATCGAGGTCCGCGACGACGGCCTCGGCATCGCGCCGGAGATGCTCTCGCGCATCTTCGACCTGTTCGCGCAGGTGGACACGTCGCTGGAGCGCGCCCAGGGCGGGCTGGGGATCGGCCTGACGATCGCCAGGAACCTGGTGGAGATGCACGGCGGCAGCATGCAGGCGGCGAGCGCCGGGCTGGGGCGGGGGAGCGCCTTCACGGTCCGCCTCCCGCTCGCATGCGAGGAGGACGCCCGGCCCGCGGCGGAGGCGGACCGCGGGCAGGAGGCCGGGGAGAAGGCCGGCGCCGGCCTGCGCATCCTGGTCGTGGACGACAACCAGGACTCCGCGGACAGCCTCGCCGTCTGGCTGCGGCTCAAGGGTCACGAGGTGCGCGCCGCCTACGACGGTCCCGAGGCGCTGGCGGCGGCCAGGGAGCAGCGGCCGGACCTGGTGCTGCTCGACATCGGCATGCCCGGCATGAGCGGCTACGAGGTGGCGCGCCGGCTGCGCGCGCACCCCGATACCCGGCAGACGAGGCTCGTGGCCATGACCGGCTGGGGGCAGGAGGAGGACCGGCGCCAGTCGCGCGAGGCCGGCTTCGACCAGCACCTGGTCAAGCCGCTGGAGCCCCGGGTGCTGGAGGAGCTGCTCGCCGGTCTGGCGGCGGGAAGCTCCTGAAGAGGGCCGCTGCTATACTCCGTGGAGCCATGTCCAGAATCCTCGTCCGCCGGACGGTCGTTTCAGCCCTCTTCGCCCTGGCCCTCCTGCCGCTCCTCGCCGCCGCCCAGACCAGGGCGAAGCCTGTTCCCACGGGCCCTCCGAGCCTGGTACTGCGGGCGCGGGTGAAGGCGGCCGTTCATCCGATCTCCGCGGAGCTCATCGTGGATGCCGTGCGCGAGGCCGACGCGGCGCGGGCGTCGGTGCTGGTCATCGAGCTCGACACCCCCGGCGGCCTCATGACCTCCACCCGCGACATCACGTCGGCCATCCTGGGCGCGCAGACGCCGGTCGTGGTCTACGTCTCGCCCGCGGGCGCGCAGGCCGCGTCGGCCGGCTTCTTCATCCTGATGTCGGCCGACATCGCGGCCATGGCGCCGGGCACGAACACCGGCGCCGCGCATCCGGTGGGAGGGGGCGGCGAGGACATCGAAGGGCACATGGCGAAGAAGGTCGAGGAGGACTCGTCGGCGAACATCCGCGCGCTCGCCCGGCGCAACGGCCGCAACGTCGAGCTCGCGCAGGCCGCGGTGATCGACAGCCGCTCCTACACCGCCGACGAGGCGCTCGAAGGCAAGCTGATCGACCTGATCGCTCCCAGCTTCGACAAGCTCCTGGTCGCGCTCGACGGCCGCACCGTCAAGCGCGGGGACGACCTGGTGACCCTCCGCACCCGCGGCGCGCCGGTGCAGGAGGTCGAGATGTCGGAGATGCGCCGCGTCCTCTCGGTCATCGCCGATCCCAACATCGCGTTCATCCTGCTCAGCCTGGGCGGGCTGGGCCTCTACTTCGAGCTGATGAACCCGGGCGCCATCCTGCCCGGGGTGGTCGGCGGCATCTGCCTGATCCTGGCCTTCTTCGCGCTCTCCGTGCTGCCGGTGAGCTACGCGGGTCTCGCGCTGCTCTTCCTGGCCCTGGTGCTGTACATCGCGGAGATCAAGGTCGTGAGCCACGGCGTGCTGGCGATCGGCGGCACGGTCGCGATGGTCCTTGGAGCGCTGATGCTGTTCAAGACGCCGGAGCCGGCCATGCGGGTCAGCCTGGAGGTCATCGCGAGCCTCGCGGTCTTCGCGCTCACGACCGTGGGCTTCCTCATGTTCATGGCGATCCGCGCCCGGCAGATGCCGGTCCGCACCGGGCGGGAGGGGCTGGTCCACGAGATCGGCACCGCCCGCTCGCCGATCGCGCCGCGCGGCAAGGTGTTCGTGCACGGCGAGATCTGGGACGCGGTCTCCGACGAGCCGGTGTCGGCCGGCGAGCCGGTCGAGGTGGTCGCCGTGCGCAACCTGACCCTGGCGGTGCGTCCGCACCGCAGGAATGCAGCCGTCTGATCCCATAGAAAGGAATCTGCGATGGAAGGCCTCTACGGAATCGGCCTGATCGTCATCCTGGCCATTTTTCTGTTCTCGCGCTGGGTCAACGTCCTCAACGAGTACGAGCGCGCCGTCACCTTCTGGCTCGGCCGCCTGGCGCGCGAGCCCAAGGGTCCCGGCCTCGTGCTGATCTTCTGGCCCCTGGAGAAAATGATCAAGGTTTCCCTGCGCACGGTGGTGCTCGACGTGCCGCCGCAGGACATCATCACGCGGGACAACGTGTCGGTGAAGGTCAACGCGGTGGTCTACTTCCGCGTGGTGGAGCCGGCGCGCGCGATCGTCGAGGTGGAGAACTACCTCTACGCCACCAGCCAGCTCGCGCAGACCACGCTGCGCTCGGTGCTCGGCCAGGCCGACATGGACGAGCTGCTGTCGGAGCGCGAGAAGCTCAACGACCAGCTCCAGGCGATCATCGATCACCAGACCGATCCCTGGGGCATCAAGGTCTCGTTGGTCGAGGTTAAACACATTGACCTTCCTCAAGAAATGCAGCGCGCTCTGGCCAGGCAAGCCGAGGCCGAACGTGAGCGGCGCGCTAAGGTGATTAACGCCGAAGGGGAGTTCCAGGCGGCACAACGATTGGCCGATGCCTCGCAGATCATCGAGCAGCACCCGGTCGCCTTGCAGTTGCGGTACCTTCAGACTCTCTCTGAAGTGGCGGCGGAAAATAACTCAACCACCCTCTTTCCCGTGCCGATCGATTTGATCACGCAATTTTTGTCGGCCGCCAGGAAGCCTACGTAATCGACCAGGGGTGCTCTTTGGTTCCCCTTCCTAGTTGGAGAAGGTCAGAGTAAGGCTTCTCGCTTCATTCCT
>JBJMGZ010000507.1:0-3697 GCA_045807605.1 Thermoanaerobaculia bacterium
CGGTTACTTCGCCGACGTCGTGGTCTTCGACCCGAGCTCCATCGCCGACCACGCGACGTTCGAGTCGCCGCAGCAGCTCGCCACCGGCGTGCGCGACGTGCGCGTCAACGGCGCGGTGGTGCTGCGCGACGGCAAGCACACGGGCACTTTTCCCGGGCGCGTCGTGCGCGGGCCGGGGTGGACCGGCTGGGACTAGCGACCGCTTCGCTGCGCTCGCGATGACGAAGGCTCTCAGCGGCGAAGCGATCCGCCGGCGGCCTTCCGCTGCTCCGCCACCCAGCGCTCGATCTTGGCGTCGAGCATGCCGAGCGTCACCGCGCCGTCGCCGAGCACCTGGTCGTGGAAGGCCTTGACCTCGAAGCGTCCACCGAGCTGTTTCTCGGCGTACTCGCGCAGGCGGCGGATCTCGAGGTTGCCGATCATGTACGCCGTTGCCTGTCCCGGCACCGCGATGTAGCGGTCGACCTCGGCGGCTGCCCGCTCGGGGGTGTTGGTGGTGTGCGCCAGCAGGTAGTCGATCGCCTGCTGCCGCGTCCAGTTCATCGAGTGGACCCCGGTGTCCACCACCAGGCGGCAGGCGCGCCACATCTCGTAGGTCAGGCGGCCGAAGTTGCTGTACGGATCGGTGTAGAAGCCCGCTTCCAGTCCCAGCCACTCCGAGTAGAGGCCCCAGCCCTCTCCGAACGCCGAGAGATAGTTGAAGCGGCGGAACTCCGGCAGGTCCGACAGCTCCTTGTTGAGGGCGATCTGGAGGTGATGGCCCGGCACGGCCTCGTGGAGCGTGAGCGCTTCCAGGTTGTAGAGCGGCCGGGACTCCAGCATGTACGTGTTGACCCAGTAGATGCCGGGCTGCGTGCTGCCCTCGGGCGAGCCCACGTAGCGGCCGGACGTGTACTTGGGCGCGATGTGGTCCGGCACGGGCTGGACCGTGTAGGGGACGCGCGGCAGCTTTCCGAACAGGGCCGGGAGCTTGCCGTCCATCCGCTTGGCGATCCAGGCCGCCTCCTTCAAGAGCTGGTCGGGGGTCTTGGCGTAGAAGCGCGGGTCGGTCCGCAGGAGCTGCAGGAAGGCGGCGAAGTTGCCTTGGAAGCCGGTCTGGCGGATGACCTCCTGCATCTCCTTGTCGATCCGCTCCACCTCGGCGAGCCCGATCTGGTGGATCTCCTCGGGCGAGAGGTCGAGCGTGGTGTACTGCCGCACCTGCTGGGCATAGAAGGCGCGCCCCTCCGGCAGATCGGACGCGCCGATCGTGGCGCGCGCCCCGGGCAGGTACTCCTTCTGGAAGAAGTCGAGGAACGTCCTGTAGCCCGCCACGGCCCCCTGCATCACCGCTTCGCGCCCGGCCTTGCGCAGCCGCTCGCGCTCCGCTTCGGGCACGGTCGAGGGGAAGCTTGAGAAAGGTTTCCAGAACACGCTCTTCTCGGGCGCGTCCACGACGTGGGCGGAGATCGTCTTGTCGTAGCCGGCGAGCGTGGCGCGGGGGATGGTCATGCCCCGGCGCAACCCGGTGCGCATCAGCTCGATCTGCTGGCCGACGAGGCGCGGCCAGGCGCGCAGGCGGGCCGTGTAGTTCTCGTAGTCCTTGACCGTGAAGAGCGGCACGTCCGTGGGGAGCTGGGCGAAGTCGGTGTGGAAGCCCGAGTCGGCGTTGAACGGCATCTGCCAGGCGCCGAGCTCGTAGTTGCGGATCTCGTCCTCGAGCTGGCGCTGCAGCATGTCGGCGCTGACCTGGTCCTCGGCGGAGAGCCTGGAAGGGTCGATCCGGCCGAGCTCGGCGAGGAGCTCCCGGGACGCCTTGGCCTGGCGCTCCAGGTCGGCGGGCGTGACCTCTTCCAGCCGGTCGTCGTACTCGTGGCGCCCGACCGCGGTGGCGAAGGTCGGCCTCTCCTTGAGCCAGTACTCCCAGTCGCGATGGAAGAGATCGTGGAGGCGGGACGTCTCATCCTGCGCAAGAGAGGCCTGGCTCGGAGCCGAGTGACTGGGGGCGGCGAGAAGGACGAGGGTCAAGGGAAGGAAGAGGATTTTCATGGCAGAGGGAGTCTAGCAGGGAGAAAAGAAAGAGGGCCCGCCAGTCCATTCCGGCGGGCCCTCCCTGGCGTGAGGAGCAGCTACCTCACAGCGACTTGCGGATCCGCTCGTAGCCTTCGCGGAGCTCGTCAGAAAGGGCCTTCAGCGTCGGACGCATCTCTTCGAGCGTCGCGGCGGAGGCCTGCTCGACGCGGTCGAGCTTCGTTTTGAGCAGCCGGAACGTCGGCTCGAGCCGGATGTTCCACTCGTCGCGAAGCTCCGCTTTCCCGAGGTGCACCTGGAGACGCAGCTCGTCGCGGAGCCTGGCCAGGGTATCGAACTCCTGCTTTTCCTGGATTTCGGTGGCGGTGATCATGGCCGTCTTCCTTTCCTTGTCTGGCTCTATCTTCGGTCTGCCCGGGAGGCGCCGCGCCGGTCCGGCGGGTGGAGGCCGGCAGCGCGGAGGGGGAGGGAGGGACCGCCTGCCCGGGTGGGATGGCTCGGGTGAGATACCATGTCGTGTCCTCTCCCCGCTGATCCCCGCTTCGTCCAACCCCGCTATACTGGAGCCAAAGGAGGAGAGCCATGTACTGCCCCGAATGCGGTCTCGAATACCGGGAAGGCTTCGTCACGTGCGTGGACTGTGAGGTCCCTCTCACCGAATCCGCTCCTGCCGAGCCTCTCCATCCGGACTTCAACCTCGTCACGGTGCTGGAAGGGTCCGACCCCGCGGCCATCGCGCTCGCGGAGTCTCTGCTCCTGGAGGAGAAGATCCCCTACCTCAAGAAGTTCGACCAGGTCCAGGACCTCTTCGCCATGGGGCGCCTCATGGGGTTCAACCCGATGGTCGGCCCGGTCGTCATCCAGGTCCCCGAGGAGCACGCGGAAGCGGCCCTGGAGATGCTCGGCGAGCTGCGGCATGGCAATCTGGAAGCCGCCGGCGAATCCGCGGAAGCGCTGGAGCCGTAGAGAGCGCACCAAAAAGAACCGGCCCGGCCGATTCGCACCGGCCGGGCCTTTCCATGACTGCACGTCAACAATCCCAGCTAGACCTGAGACGGCTACTCAAAACTCAGACTCAGCCTCAACCCCGGGACATGCCTCCTGGCTTTGTCTCATAATGTACCCGCACGCCTTCGATTGATCAAGACGAGGAGCGCTATCGATGCGATCGGGATCTCCTATGGATAGGCTCGACGGGTTGTCGATCCGGGATCTGCGCGCGGTGGTTGCGCTGGCGGAGAGGCTCCACTTCGGGAGGGCGGCGGAGGACCTGTCGATCGCCCAGCCGTCGCTGAGCGCCGCGGTGAAGAAGGTCGAGGAGGCGGTGGGGGAGCGGCTGTTCGAGAGGACGTCCCGGCACGTGTCGCTGACGCCGGCCGGTCAGCTGGTGGTGCAGCGCGTGCGCTCGATGCTGGAGGAGCTCGCGGGCATCGGGCGAGGAGGTGCCCACCGGGAGTGCCTGACAGGCCGCTTCCGGCTCGGCCTGATCCCCACGATCGGCCCCTACTACGCGCCCTGGTTCCTCGGCGCGCTGCGGGAGCGCTATCCGAAGCTCGAGCTGGTGCTGACGGAGTCGATGACGGACTCCCTGCTCCAGATGCTGCGCCAGAGGCTGCTGGATGCGGCCGTCATCTGCCTGCCGACGGGCGAATGGGGGCTGACCGAGACCCCTCTCCTGCGCGAGCCG
>JBJMGZ010000508.1:0-6841 GCA_045807605.1 Thermoanaerobaculia bacterium
CAGGCATTGCGGTACTGCTTCGCAAGCCGCTCCACGAACGTCTTGACCTGGGGCCGGGCGTAGTGGAAGGAGACGTCGGCCACCCGGTAATTGGAGCTGCCCGGGAGCCGCACGAGCAGCCCGCGGCGGGCGAACTCGTGCACCTGGGACGAGGTGCGCAGGTAGGAGTAGTCGTGCTGCTGCGCCACCCGGCTCTGGCGCACCATGGACGCCTTGGAACCGGAAAGGCTCTGGGCCTGCACTGCGGACGCAGCCAGACCGATCAGGACCGTGAAGAGGAAAAAGGACGGGAGATGGCTCCGGATCAGCATGGGCCTTCGAGCTCCTGGTACGACTGTCGTCCGAGATCGGCGTGGTAAAGAGTAGCATAGGGATCACGATTCCGAGCCTCTTTGTTTGAACGAAACACAAGAAGGGGTGTGACCTCTTCCACATTGCGGGGAAGATCTGCGCTCCGGGCGAGCTTGCGGCGGGCCGGGCGGCCCAGCCGGCCGGCCGCGTCCCTCGCGGGACGCGGCGCGGCTCACTTGACCCGCTTGGCGTTCTTGAAGAAGTCGGCCATCGAGCCGAAGCCCGAGCCGCTGGAGGTGACCGAGCCTCCCGAGCCGCCGGACCCGCCCGAGCGCTCCGGCCTGTCCCCCCGATCCGACCGATCCGACCGCGAAGACCGCGGCGAGCTCGACGAGGCCGTGGCCTCCTCGCGATAGCCCCCCTCCTCGCCCGAGGCCATGCCGAGCGAGATCCGGCGCTTGCCCGTGTCCACGCTGAGCACCCGCACCGGGATGTCCTGGCCCTGCTGCAGCGCCTCGCGCGGGTGGTTCAGCCGCCGGCCGGCGCCGATCTCGCTGATGTGGAGCAGCCCCTCCACGCCGGGCGCGATCTGGACGAAGGCGCCGAACGACTCCATCCGCATCACCTTGCCGGTGACCTCGGTGCCGTCGGGGAAGTTGCCGGCCGCCTGCTGCCAGGGATCGGTCTCGAGCGAGCGGCGGGAGAGCGAGATGCGCTCCGGCTTCTTCTCGTCCTTGCCTTTCTCGATCTTGATGACCTGGACCTCGATCTCGTCGCCGACGTTGAGCACCTCCTTGGGATGGGCGAGCCGGGAGTAGCCGATCTCGCTCACGTGGAGCATGCCCTCGAGGCCGCCGAGGTCGACGAAGGCGCCGTAGCTCGCGAGCGACGTCACCTTGCCGCGCACGACCGAGCCGACCTGGATGCGGGAGCGCGCCTCCGCGGCCCGCGACTTCTGCTCCTCCTCCAGGATGGCGCGGCGCGACAGCACGATGTTGGGCCGCGTGCGGCCCTCCTCGAACTGGCTCACCTTGAACGCCAGGCGCTGGCCCACGAACTGCGCCGGGTCCTCGACGTAGCGCAGGTCGAGCTGGGACAGCGGGCAGAAGGCGCGCATGCCGCGCACCTGCACCTCGGCGCCGCCCTTGTTGATGCCGCTCACGACCCCTTCGACCGGCAGGCCGTGCTGCCAGGCCATCTTGATCTCGGCCTCGGCCTCGGGGTTCTTGGTGCCCCGGCCGCCGCCCTTGCCTCCACCCACGGTCTGGCGCCGCAGCATCAGCGCGCCGGTCTCCGGGTTGGCCGCGGTCACGGTCGCGTCGATCGTGTCCCCCACGTTGACCGTGAGGTTGCCCTCGGCGTCCTTGAGCTGCGCCGCTTCGATCAGGGCCTCGGACTTGGTCCCCAGATCGACGAACGCCGTCTCCTCGCCGATGGAGAGGATCTTGCCCGAAACCTTGGCGCCCACCGGGGGATCCTCGCGCTTCTCCCCGCCCTGCTCCTCGAATTCGGCCAGGGCCTGGGCGAAGTCCTTCTCGTTCTCTGTCTGCTGGTCCGTCATGTGGTTCTCTCTCGGTCAGGAACCGGGTTGGCGCCCGGTCGGTTTGGAGGTGGTGAAGGTATCACGCGACGCTCGCCTGCCAGGGCAGCGGCGCGGTAAGCTTCGGATCCTGGTTCATCCATCATGCCATGAGGAAAACAATGAAAACCCGGCCCATATTCGCGTTTCCGCTCCTTTTGTCGATCTCCCTCGGGGCCCTCATCCTTCTAGGTGCGGCGGCGCCGGAAAAAGGGGCTCCTGCGCCTCTGCTGGACCCCCGCGAGACCCATCTCGCCGGCGCCGTCCAGCTCACCGACGGCGGCGAGAACGCCGAGGCCTACTGGTCCCCCGACGGCAAGGAGCTCTCGTTCCAGACCACCCGGCCGCCGTTCGCCTGCGACCAGATCTTCCGCATGCCGGCCGATGGCAGCGGGCCGCCGGTCCAGGTCTCCACAGGCAAGGGCCGTACCACCTGCGCCTATTTCACGAGCGACGGCCGGCGCATCCTCTACTCCTCGACCCACCAGGCCGGGGACGCCTGCCCGCCGCCGCCCGACCGCTCGCAGGGCTACGTCTGGCCGATCGACCCCGACTTCGAGATCTGGAGCGCCCTGCCCGACGGCTCCGACCTGCGGCGGCTGACGGAGAACGACGCCTACGACGCCGAGTCGACCGTCTGCCCCGTGGACGGGTCGGTGATCTTCACCTCGACCCGCGACGGCGACCTCGATCTCTACCGGATGACCTCTGACGGGAAGGCGGTCACCCGCCTGACCCATACGCCCGGCTACGACGGCGGCGCGTTCTTTTCCAACGACTGCCGGAAGATCGTCTGGCGCGCGTCCCGCCCCGCGGGGACCGAGCTGGAGGACTACCGGCGCCTCCTTGCCCAGGGCCTCGTGCGGCCGAGCAAGCTGGAGATCTGGGTGGCCAACGCCGACGGCAGCGACGCCCGGCAGGTGACGAGCCTCGGCGCCGCCTCCTTCGCTCCCTCCTTCTTCCCGTCCGGCGACCGCATCCTGTTCTCATCGAACTATGGCGACCCCAAGGGCCGCGAGTTCGAGATCTGGGCCGTGAACGTGGATGGGAGCGATCTTGAGCGTATCACCTGGAGCGACGGTTTTGACGGCTTTCCCCTGTTTTCCCCCGACGGCACCCGCCTCGCCTTCTCCTCGAACCGTCACCAGAGCAAGCCCGGCGAGACGAACGTATTCGTTGCGAAATGGAAGGAGGGAGCGCAGAGCGCGGCGGCCGGGCGCTATCTCGACGACGTCAAGTGGCTGGCCGACGACGCCCGCGAGGGCCGGGGCATCGGCACCCGCGGCCTGGAGGAGGCTTCGCGCTACCTCGAGCGGCGCTTCCGGGAGGTGGGGATCGAGCCGGCGGGGCAGGACGGCACCTACTTCCAGCGCTTCGAGGCGCCGGTCGCGGTCGAGGCCAGGGCCGGCACCGCGGTGACGCTCGACGGCGAGCCCGTGGCCCGCGCGGACTTCGAGCCCGCCTCGTTCTCGGCCTCCTCGAAGGTCGAAGGCGAGATCGTGGCCGCGGGCTACGGCATCACCGCTCCCGACCTGGGGGTGGACGACTACAAGGGGATCGACGCCGCCGGGAAGATCGTGGCCGTCCGGCGCTTCACTCCCACCGGCGAGCCGTTCAAGCAGGAGGACGTGGAGCGCCGCTACGGCGACCTGCGCTACAAGACCTTCAACGCGCGCGAGCATGGGGCCCTCGGAGTCATCGTGGTCGATGCGCCCCTGGTGAACGAAGGGGAAGAGACCCCGCCCGAGGCGCCGCTGCCGGCGCTGCGGCTCGACAGCGGCCTCACCGCCGCCGCGGGCGACGCCGGCATCCCGGTCGTGACCCTCTCCCGCGCCGCCGGCTCGGCGCTGCTGCAAGGCGGTGATCTCCGGCGCAAGGCCGCCCTCGCCGTCGAGCTGGAGCAGCGGCACGAGCCCGTGGCCAACGTGGTCGGCGTGATCCGCGCCGGCGCGGCCGGCAGGCTGCCCGGGGCGCTCGTGGTGGGAGCCCACTACGACCACATCGGCCTGGGCGGGGCGAGCTCGCTCAGCCCGGACGCCCGCGAGCCCCACAACGGCGCGGACGACAACGCCTCGGGCACGGCCGCCCTCCTGGAGGTGGGCCGCCTCCTCGCCGGCCGCCGCGACCGGCTCCATCGCGACGTCTACCTGATCGCCTTCACCGGGGAAGAGATGGGCGTCCTCGGCTCCACCGCCTTCACCCGCAAGCCCACGGCCGGGCTCCGGATGGAGGACCTGGTGGCCATGCTCAACATGGACATGGTCGGCCGCCTGCGCGGCAATGCCCTGTCCGTGCTGGGAGGCGAGTCGGCGGCGGAGTGGCACGAGATCGTGGAGCCGCTCTGCGAGCGCGCCGGGTTCGCCTGCAGCCTGGGCGGGGACGGCTATGGCCCGTCCGATCAGTACCCGTTCTACGCCGCAGGGGTGCCGGTGCTCCACTTCTTCACCGGCGTGCACGAGGACTACCACAAGCCCTCGGACGACTCCGACAAGATCAACGCCGAAGGCGGCGTGCGGGTCGCCGCCCTGGTGGCGGAGGTGGCCGAGGGGTTGTCCGGGCGCGCGGGTCGCCTCGCCTACAAGAGCCTGCCCGCGCCGGCCCCGCGCGGCGACGCGCGCTCCCTGGGCGCCTCGCTGGGCACGGTGCCCGACTATGCCGGTGACGGCCGTCCCGGCGTGCTCCTGTCGGGCGTGCGCGCCGGCAGCGCGGCCGAGCAGGCGGGTCTGCAGCGCGGCGACCTGCTCGTCGAGCTCGGCGGCACCCCGATCCGCGACATCCACGATTTCATGTACGTGTTGCGCCGGGCCAAGCCGGGAGACAAGGCGGCGGCGGTCGTCCTGCGCGGCGAAGAGCGCGTCACGTTCGAGGTCATCTACGGCGTCAGCCGCGGCATGCGCTGAGGAGAGGTCCCATGAAGAGAGCCCTCGTGTCTTTTCTGTCCTTGCTGTCCTCGTTGTCCCTGCTGTCCTTTCCGGCTTCCGCCTCGGAAGCCACCGAGGCCCGCGCCGAGTGGCAGAGCTTCCTCGAAGCCTTCCCAGCCACGCGCGGCAAGATGAGCGAGAGCGAGCGCATCAAGGCCCTCTACGACCACCAGTGGCAGTGGGCGCTGCGGGAGTTCCCCGAGCTCTCCACCTCGCTCGGCGTGCCGGGCCGCAACCACCTCTGGAGCGACCCATCGCTCGCCGCCATGATGGCCCGCCGGGCGCTCGACCCCAAGGTCCTGGCCGCGGCCGAGTCCGTCGACCGCTCGCAGCTGGAGCCGAAGGACCGGGTCTGGTACGACCTCTACGTCCGCCAGATCCGCACCGGCCTGGAGGGGCAGCGCTTTCCCGCCGAGTACCTGGTGGTCGACCAGATGGGGGGCCTGCAGCAGAACGTGCCCGCCGCGCTCCTCCAGATGCCGGCGAAGACGGTGAAGGACTACGAGGACATCCTGTCCCGCCTGCGCGGCGTGCCCGCGCTGGTGGACAGCACGCTGGAGCGGCTGGAGAAGGGGCTCGCCGCCGGCGTCACGCCGCCGCGGATCACCCTGCGCGACGTGCCCGGCCAGGTGCAGAACCTGGTCACCGAGGACCCCATGGCGAGCGCGCTGCTCAAGCCGTTCACGGCGATCCCGGAGAGCATCCCGGCGCCGGACCGCGAGCGCCTCACGCGCGAGGCCGTCCGCGCCTACCAGGAGCAGGCGGCGCCCGCGTTGCGCAAGCTCCAGCGCTACCTGGCCGAGACCTACGTGCCGTCCGCGCGGGAATCGATCGCCATGAGCGCCCTGCCCGAGGGCCAGGCCTGGTACGCCTACATGGCCAAGGTCTACACCACCACCGACCTGACGCCCGACCAGATCCACGAGCTCGGCCTGTCGGAGGTCGAGCGCATCCGCGCCGAGATGGACAAAGTCATCGCCTCGACCGGCTTCAAGGGGAGCTTCGAGGAGTTTCTCGTCTTCCTGCGCACCGATCCGAAGTTTTTCTACGACAAGCCCGAGGACCTGGTCACGGGCTATCGGGACATCGCCAAGCGCATCGATCCCGAGCTGGTGAAGCTCTTCGGCACGCTGCCGCGGCTCCCCTACGGCGTGATCCCGATGCCGTCCTATGCCGAGAAGTCGCAGACCACGGCCTACTACGAGGACGGCAACCTGGAGGCGGGCCGGCCCGGCTACTACACGGTCAACACCTACGACTTGAAGTCGCGCCCCAAGTGGGAGATGGAGGCCTTGACCTTGCACGAGTCCGTGCCGGGGCACCACCTGCAGATCGCGCTCGCGCAGGAGCAGAAGGACGTCCCCGAGTGGCGCAGGTTCGACGGCTACACCGCCTTCGTCGAGGGCTGGGCGCTCTACGCCGAGAGCCTGGGCACGGAAATGGGCCTGTACAAGGACCCGTACTCGAAGTTCGGCCAGCTCACCTACGAGATGTGGCGGGCGGTGCGGCTGGTGGTGGACACGGGCATGCACGCCAAGGGCTGGACGCGCGAGCAGGCGATCGATTTCTTCAAGAAGAACGCGGGCAAGACCGAGCACGACATCGTGGTCGAGGTGGACCGCTACATCGTGAACCCCGGCCAGGCGCTGGCCTACAAGATCGGCGAGCTCAAGATCAAGGAGCTGCGCGCCATGGCCACGAAGGAGCTCGGAGACCGCTTCGACGTGCGCGCCTTCCACGACCAGGTGCTGGGCAACGGCGCGCTGCCGCTCGACGTGCTGGAAGCCAACGTCAGGGCCTGGGTGGGGGAGCGCAAGGCCGAGCCGCAGGCGCGGCCGGCGGGTTAGGCCCTCACCCCTGACCCCCTCTCCCATCGCACACCCTTCCCCCGGGAGAGGGGGAACGTAGTCCGACCTTCGTCCCGAGACCCGTCTCCATGTAGGGGCGGGGCTTGCCCCCGCCCGGGAGGGGGCGAGCCCCTCCCCTACACTCAGATCGGAAATCGCACAGCCTTTGAGCAACGTCCCCCCTCTCCCGGTCGGGTGGGTGT
>JBJMGZ010000509.1:0-8007 GCA_045807605.1 Thermoanaerobaculia bacterium
GGAGCCGATGATGCAACGGCTCGCGAACCTCGCCCGCGCCTCCACCGCCGAGATCGCCGAGATCGACGAGATCGACGGGATCGAGACTGCGCGCGGCCGCGCGCCGGCCGAGCCGCGGCGCAGCGAATGGTCCTACCGCGACTGGGTGCTGGGCGAGAGGTGGGCGAGGCTGGAGATGATGCCGGCCTCGTCCGCGGCAGGGATCACGATCGAGGTGATCGGCGCGCCCGACGCGGGGGCCGGCGCCGAGGTCCGCCTGGACGGCGAGGTCGTGGCGATCTCGGGCGTGAGGCGCGGGGACGTGCTCACCGTGCGCCGCGCTTTCGACGACGGCGCCCACCTCCTGGAGATCGAGGCGGTTTCGGGGGGGCGGCTGGTTCCGGGTCAGGTTCGATTGCTGTCCCGTTGAGGTCGCGAGAGAGGGAGACCCCCTCCGTTCCGCACGCCATGGCGGCGGCGCCCACCAGGGCGGCCAGGGTGATGGCGCTGGCCGGCATGGTCAGGCCGAAGTCGATCGACTCGTGGATCGCGAGCGAGACCAGCGCGCCCAGGGCCGCGAGGATGGCCGCGCGGTCCTCCGAGCGCCGGTCCGCGGTCCAGCCCCGGGCGAGCCGCGCGACCAGCGGCACGAGCCCGAGGAGGAACGCCGCGGCTCCCAGCAGCCCCACGGTCGCCAGCAGCTCCAGCCAGTCGCTGTGCGCGTGCCACCAGGTGCCCGGCAGGTCCGCGGGCTGGGTCAGCGCGAGCGAGTCGCGGAAGGCGCCGAGCCCGGTGCCGAGCCAGGGGAAGCCCTGCCAGAGGTCCCAGGTCGCGGCGTAGACCTGCCGCCGCGCGTTCCAGGTGACCTCGTACACCGAAGTGGCCGCGAGCCGGCCGAAGCCCTCCTGCGCGCCGACCGCGGCCACCACTCCCAGTCCGGCCAGCGCCGTGAGCGCGCCGACCGGCGCGAGCCCCCGCCGGCGCGCCGCTCCGGCGAGCAGGAGACCCTGCGCCCCGGCCGCGAACACGGCCGCCGCCAGCCCTCCCCGGGAGCCGGTGAAGGCGAGGCCGAGGAACAGGGTCAGCCATACCAGGACCGGCGGCGCCACGAGGAGCAGACGGCGCTCCGCGGAGAGGTCGAGACGCGCCCGGCGCACCGCCCACCAGCCCCACGCGAAGGCGATCGCCAGCGCGATCTCCAGGTACAGGGCGAGATGGTCGGGATTGACGAACGTGCCGCGCAGCCGGGTCGGATCGCCGGGCACGGCCACACTCCAGATCTCCGTGGAGCGGGCGAGCCAGGGTCCGGCGCCGTAGAGGACCTGGAACAGGCCCGCCGCGAGGACCGCCGCGCCCAGCCAGCGGCGGCGGTCCCGGCGGCGGCTGGCCACGGCCGAGGCGACCAGCACGGCCGCGACCGCGGCCCAGGTCAGCGCGGTCCGGAGCGAGGCGTCCGGAGCGAGCGACAAGGGAACCGGCCCCTCCGGGCCTGCGACGGCTGCCATCAGGCCGGCGTGGCGGGGGGAGAGCGCCGCGGCGATTGCCCGCGGCCAGGGGAGGGACTGGAGCGCGCCGAGCACGGCGACCACGCTCAAGGCCGCGGCCGGTACCGACACGGCCCGCAGGTCGCGCGACCGGGCGGTCAGCGCCGCGAGCGCCAGCGCCGCGAACGCCACGGTCTGGACGACCGCCGCGCCCCAGCGCGTGATGCTCCCGAACGGCAGCGGCGCCCAGAGCAGCAGAAGGGCCAGGACCACCGCGACCCCGGTCCCGAAATGGCGTATGATCCCGCGGTCGTCCACACGGCCATCTTAATCCCTGCATCCCTGGAGGCGGAATGCGCCCCTCGACCCGATCAGCGAGATCGCTCCTGGCCCTGGCCCTGCTCGTGGCCGCTCCGGCGGCCGCCCAGTTCTCCCAGTACAACGCCCCGGGCAGCCTCCTGCAGCGCTCCGCCTCGAAGAAGGAGCAGATGGAGCAGGCCCTCGACAAGGCCCGCTGGCACTTCGGCCCCTTCCGGTTGTCCCCCTGGTTCGCGGTCCGCGACGCCGCTTACGTGAGCGACGTCTTTTCCGGATCGAGCGGCGGGCCCGTGGAACAGGTCGAGGAGGATCCCGACTTCACGATCACGGTGGGAGCGGGCCTGCAGGGCCTCGTCCCCTTCGGATCCAAGACCTTCTTCACCTTCGACGCGCTGCCGCAGTACGTCTGGTGGCAGGAACAGGAGGAGCGGCGGCGGCTGAACGGCTACTACGGGGCCGGGCTGTACGCCTTCTTCAACCGGCTGAACGCCGAGGCCACGGTCCGCCGCGCCGAGGAGCAGGCGGTGCTCACCCCGGAGTTCGAGCAGCGCATCCACTCGCGCCAGGACCGGATCGCCGGCACGCTGGAGCTGGAGATCACGCCCGCCCTCTTCGCCTTCGCCTCGGCCGAGGCCTTCGAGATGGACGCGCTGACGGCGGACCTCGGCGACGACCCGCGGCTGCCGCCGTTCGAGCAGCTCGACCGGCAGGAGCGGGTGCTGCGCGGCGGGCTCGAATACCGCTCCGGCGAGCGCTTGCGGCTGGCCGTCGGAGCCGAGCGCTCGGAGGTCGAGTTCGCGCTCGATGAAGCCGGCCGCGACCGCTCGAACTCGGGCACGTCGCCGATCGTGGAGGCGGCCTACAAGGGTCCGCGCATCCAGCTCGACGGCGCCCTGGCCTTCCGCTCCCTGGAGCCCGAGCCGGGCTCGGAGTTCGTGCCGTTCGACGAGACCACGGGCCAGGTCCGCGCCTCCTGGACGCCCAAGTGGCGCCTGAGCTACATGGTCTACGGCAGCCGCGGGCTCGACTACTCCCTGGACGAGAGCTACTCCCACTTCACCGCCGACCGGCTCGGCCTCGCGATCAGCTCGAAGGTGGGCCGCGCCTCCGCGGTCAACCTGTTCGGCGAGACCGGCGTGCACGACTACGCCGCCTCGCTGCCCGGAGCGCTGCCGCGGGAGGACGACTTCACGGCGTACGGCACCTCGATCCAGCTCCAGTTGGAGGACCGGCTGCAGCTCACCTTCGGAGTGGTGCGGACGGAGCTCGACTCGGACATCCCCGGCCTCGACCGCTCCCTGACGGTGTTCCAGACCAGCGTCGAGGTGAGCGCCTTCGGCGGCGCGTTCACGGTGCGGTAGAGCGCTCTGTCACGTCTGAATTGCTGAGTGTAGGGGAGGGGCTTGCCCCCTCCCGGCGGGCGGTGGCTCCGAATACGTCCATCCCTCGGCCTTGGGGCTTCCCCCGCCCGGGAGGGGGCAAGCCCCTCCCCTACATAAAAACGCTACCCGTCACTCGAACTGTGACCAGGCACTAGGAATCCACCAGCGCCGCCAGCTTCTCCACCGTCGCCTCCTGGAAGAGCGCTCCCAGCGGCAGACGGCGGCCCATTTCCCGCTCGATCGCGTCGAGCAGGCGCAGCGCCAGCAGCGAGTCCCCGCCCAGGCTGAACAGCTCGTCCCCCAGGCCCACGGGCGAGACGCCGAGCACCTCTTCCCAGAGGCGGGCCATGCGCGCCTCGGTCGGGGTGCGTGGTTGCGAAGGCGCGCGGATCCGGCGCGCCGGATCCGGCGCGGGCAGGGCCCTGCGGTCCACCTTGCCGTTGGCGGTGAGCGGCAGCTTCTCGATCGGCACGTAGAGGTGCGGCACCATGTAATCGGGCAGCCGCGCCTCCAGCCAGGCGCGCAGCTCGGGTGTCTCAGGGGTACGCCGCAGGACCACGTAGGCCACCAGGCGCTTGTGGCCGCGGGGCTCGCCCACCGCGGTCACGACCGCCTCGCGCACCGCCGGGTGGCAGGCCAGCACGGTCTCGATCTCCCCCGGCTCCACCCGGTAGCCCTGGATCTTGATCTGAAGGTCCTCGCGGCCGAGGAGCTCGACGTTGCCGTCCGGCAGCCAGCGGGCGAGGTCGCCCGTGCGGTACAGGCGCTCGCCGGTCCGCGGATGGACGACGAAGCTCTCCCGGGTCCTGGCCTCGTCCTTCCAGTAGCCGCGGGCCAGGCCGACGCCGCCGAGGTAGAGGTGCCCGGAGACCCAGTCGGGGCGGGGATCGAGCCGGCTGTCCAGCACGTGCAGGGTCTGGTTCGCCAGCGGCCTGCCGTACGGGATGCTCCGCCATGCCGGGTCCACCTCGCCGATGGGGAAGACGACCGACCAGATGGATGCCTCGGTGGCGCCGCCGAGGGAGACCAGCTCCGCCCGCGACTCGAGCCTGCGGAGCCGGTCCGGGAGCGACAACGGGATCCAGTCGCCGGAGAGCATCACCAGCCGCAGGGAGGCTGGCACCGCCAGGCCGTGGCTCTCCAGGTACTCGGCGTAGAGCTCCATCAGGGCCGGCACCGAGCTCCAGACGGTCACGCCTTCGCGCTCGATGCGCTCGTGCCAGTGGGCGGGATCGCGGCTCGCCGCGGGGTCCGGCATCACCACCCGGCCGCCGGCCCCGAGGATGCCGAAGAGGTCCCAGACGGAGAGGTCGAAGCTCAGGGAGGAGAGCGCGAGCACCCGGTCGGACGCGCAGACGCGGAAGCGGCGGTTGATGTCGGCGACGGTGTTGGCGGCGCCGCGATGGTCGATCATGACGCCCTTGGGGAGGCCGGTGGAGCCGGAGGTGAAGAGGACGTAGGCGAGCCCCTCACCCCCGCCCCGCTCTTCCCCCCCACTGTAGAGACGCCCCGTGGGGCGTCTCCGCGGCGGCGACATCCTTCCGGAGACTGCGGCCGGCCAGCGGTCGCTCGGAGGAGACGCCCCACGGGGCGTCTCTACAGTGGGGGGATGGGGACGTTCCCTCCCCACGCTCAAGACCTGCACCCCTTGCGGCCAGCCGAGGCTCTCGGCGAAACGGGGCTGGGTGAGGGCGATTTCGACGTCTCCCTGCTCGAGGAGGTGCCAGCGGCGCTCCAGGGGGAGCGCGGGATCGATCGGCAGGTAGGCGGAGCCGGCGCGCAGGATGGCCAGCGTCGCCACGGCCTGCTCCCAGCCCTTCTCCATGACCACCGCGATCAGCCGGCCGGGGCACAGCTCCGTGGCCAGCTCCGTGGCCAGAAGACCGGCTTCCCGCGACAGCTCGCGGTAGGTGAGCCTGCGGTCCGCGGCCACCACCGCGACCTCCTCCGACTCCATCGCGATCGGCTCGTGGAGGAGCCGGCCCGGCTCGGGGGCGGAGGTGGCGTTGACCCTCAGCCGGCGGGCGAACTGCCCGGGCGGCACCAGGGCGTGCGACTCCCTGTGCCAGCTGTCGTCTTCGGTGGCGAGATCCTCCAGGAGACCCTGCCAGGCCTCGAACATGGCGGCCACGAAGCCGGGCGGAAACGCGTCGTCCACCGAATTCCAGGTGTAGCGCACCCTGCCCGCCACCTCGGTCACCAGCACCTCCAACGCGACCTGGGGGGTCTGGACGCTGCTGTAGACCAGCTCCGGCCCTTCCGGAAGCGCCTCCGCCTCCCGGGCCAGGGGGAGCACGCTGGAGAAGACCACCGGCATCGCCGCCCGCGTGGAGGAGCCGTGCAGGCGCTTCACCTCGCGCAGCACCTCGACCCCGCTCACGAGACCGTGCCGGAGGTCCCCCCAGAGCCGCTCCTGGAGCCGTACCGCCCGGCGCTCGAACGTGGGCTCGCGGCCGTCCACCTCCAGCAGCACGGTCGAGGCGAAGTTCCCCACCAGCCGGTCCACCTGCGGATGGAGCGGCAGGCGGCGCGAGTAGAGGACGTTGACCGTGAACCGGTCGCCGCCGCTCCAGGCCGCGAGCACCTCCGCGAACACGGCGCAGAGGAGGACCGACGGCGTGATCCCCGCCCGCGCCGCCCGCCCGTCCAGCCGCGCCCGCTCCTGCGGCCCGATCTCGGCGTGCCGGCGCACGAACACGGGACGGCCCGGCTTCGGCGCCAGCGGGAGATCGGGCGACGGCGGCAGGCTGGCCAGGCGCTCCCGCCAGTACTCCCAGGCCTGCCGGCCGGCCTCCTGACCGAGCAGGACGTCCACGGCCAGCGCGTAGTCGCGGACCGAGACCTCCAGCGGCGGCAGGTCCGCCTGCGGGCTGCGGTACAGGAGCATCAGCTCCCGCAGCAGCACCTCGCTGCTCCGCGCATCGCCGATCAGGAGGTCGCGGGCGACGTGCAGACGATGCCGCCGCGCGAGCCGCGTCACCCGCAGCTCGAACAGGGGCCAGCGGCCGGGATCGAACAGGCGGCTCGACATCTGCTCTCGTAAAGCGTCTCGCAGCGCAATCGGATCTCCCTCCTCGATCCGCAGCTCGTAGGGCGGCACCTCGCGCAGGATCTGCCAGCGCCCGTCCGGCAGGACCACGGCGCGCAGCATGTCGTGCCGCTCCACGAGCCGGTTCCAGGCCGCCTCCAGCCGCGGCACGTCCAGCTCCGGCCAGTCGGCCTCCAGGTAGCTCGTCGGCCCCACGCCGCCGAGCTCGAACAGCTCGGCGCGGCCCACCAGGTAGGCCTGCTGGATGTCGGAGAGCGGGAACGGCTCATGGCGGAGCCCGGGATCGGGCACGAGCACCGGCGTCCCCGGCGCCTGCGGCTTGCGCTGCGCGTCCACGAAGGCGGCCAGGCGGGAGATCGTAGGATGGTACAGAAGGTCGCGCGGCGTCACCGCGATGCCGGCCGCCGTCGCCCGATGGCTGATCTGGATGCTCTGGATCGAGTGGCCGCCGAGCTCGAAGAAGTTGTCCTCGACACCCACCGTCTCGCTCTCCTCCCCGCCCCCGCTCAAGACCGCGGCCCAGATGCCGGCCAGCTTTCTCTCCGTCGGCGTCCGCGGCATCACGGCCGGGCGCCCGGCCGGCCCGGGGAAGCCAGGATCGGGGGAGCCCCGCAGCGCGGCGCGGTCGATCTTGCCGCTCGGCAGGCGCGGCAGGCGGTCGAGGAAGACGAAGGCCGACGGCAGCATGGGCTCCGGCAGCACCTCGGCGAGCGCGGACCTCAGGCCCTCCGCTTCACCCGCGATGCCGACGACGTGGGCGACGAGGCGGTCGCCTTCGAGGACGACCGCGGCCTCCTTCACGCCGGGATGGCGCTCCAGCCGCGCCTCGATCTCGCCCAGCTCGATCCGGATTCCGCGGAGCTTGACCTGGTGGTCGATCCGGCCGCGGAGCTCGACGCCGTCGCGGGTCCAGCGTCCGAGATCGCCGGTGCGGTAGAGGCGCGCGCCGGACCCGAACGGATCGGGCACGAAGCGCTCCGCGGTCAGATCCGGCCTCCCCAGGTAGCCGCGGGCGACGCCCGAGCCGCCGACGAGGATCTCGCCGTCCTCGCCGAGCTGGAGCCGGGCGCCTTCGATGGGGAAGCCGATCACCACGGGACCCCCGGGTGTCAGCCGGGCGGCCGCGGCATTGGCCGTGGCCTCGGTGGGACCATAGAGGTTCCATACCTCCGCTCCGGGCAGCGCCATGACCGTGCGTTCGACCAGGTCCGGGGGCAGCCGCTCGCCGCCGAGGAAGACGCGGGTCACGCCCGGCAGAGAGGAATCGATCCCCTCCAGGAGCGCCCGCCAGAGGGTCGGCGTGGCGTTGACGCCGACCCGGTCGCGGCGGGCCAGCTCCGGTACCAGGGCGGACGGCTCGGCGCCCCAGACCGTCTCGCCGCGCAGCAGCGGCGCGAGCGCCTGCTTCAGGCAGGCGTCGAAGGTCAGCGGCGTGATCCAGGGGCAGCTCCGCACCGCGTCGCCGAACAGCACGCGGTCCACCCAGGAGAGATACCGGGCGAGCTGGCGGTGCTCGACGGCCACCCCTTTCGGCACCCCGGTCGAGCCCGAGGTGTAGAGGACGTAGGCCAGGCTCTCCGGCCGGGCGCCGCCCTCGATGGGACCCGGGTCCGGGCCCGGCTCCAGGAGGGAGGAATCGGCGACGAGCAGCAGCAGCGCGCCCGAGTCGGCCAGGAAGAAATCCCGCCGCGCCGCGGGGCCGTCCGGGTCCACCGGCACATAGGCTCCCCCGGCCATCCAGATGCCGAGGATGCCCACCAGCGCGGCGGGCCCGGGCTCGGCGCTGAGGCCGACC
>JBJMGZ010000510.1:0-14819 GCA_045807605.1 Thermoanaerobaculia bacterium
TCACCTCGGCGTGCGGGAACGCGGCCCGGACGCGGTCCGGCAGCGTGACCGGAATCCAGTCGCCCGAGAGCATCACGCGGCGCAGGCGGCTCCCGGCGGCCGGCTGGGACGGGAAGAGCGGCGCGAGCCGCACCAGCGCGGCCGGCGCCGAGTCCCAGATGGTGATCGGCTCCTCCAGCAGGATCCGCATGAGCCGCTCCGCATCCTGGAGGTCCTCCTCGGAGGCCACGTGCACGCAGCCGCCCGCGGCCAGCACGCCGAAGAGGTCCCACACCGACAGGTCGAAGCAGAGCGAGGTCACGAACAGCACCCGGTCGGACGGCCCGAGGCCGAACGCCGGGTTGATCCAGGCGATCAGGTTCGCCACGGGGCGGTGCTGGACCACGATCCCCTTGGGCTGGCCCGTGGAGCCGGAGGTATGGATGACGTAGGCCAGGTCCTCCGGAGCCGCCACGGCCGGCAGGCGCTCCGCCGGGCAGCGGTCCACGTGCCACGAAGTCAAAAGCTCCTTGCGGCGGGAGGGGGAAGGATGTAGGGGAGGGGCTTGCCCCCTCCCGGGCGGGCGGAGATCCACGGATCGAAGAGTCTTCGGGACATCGGGGCCTTCCCCCGCCCGGGAGGGGGCAAGCCCCTCCCCTACATTCAACTCTCCCTGCTTCAACACCACGTCGTAGCGGAAGCGCAGCTCGTTGTCGAAGCCGGTCTCGCGGTGGTGGACGGTCGCGCCCAGGTCGAGGAAGAAGCCCTCGTCCACGCTCAGCACCTTGTGCGGGTAGCGCGCGTCGGGCACGTCCGCGATCACCACGGCGCCGCCCGGCGCGAGCAGGCGCTCGGCGAGCCTCACCACCCGCTCCAGGTAGAGCGGCCCGGGGAAGAACTGCGCCGTGCTGGCGATCAGCACCAGGTCGAACGAGCCCTCCTCCCAGCCCTCGATCTCGTGCGCGAATCCGACCGGCAGCTCGACCTGCATCCCGCGCGCGCGGTTGCGCTCCTGGGTCAGCGGCGACGGATCGAGGCCCACGAAGCGGGCCACCTTCGGCGCGATCTCCCACATGAGCAGGCCCGAGCCCACGCCGATCTCCAGCACCCGCTTGTCCGGCCCGATCCAGGGCGCGGCCAGCGAGAGCACGCGGTCGCGGTACTCGTCCACCTCGGCGTCGGTGAACGGCAGGCCCGTCACGCTGCTGACGAAGCCGCCGGCCGTGACCCGGTCCACGGCGCGCTCGGACACCAGGTCGAACACGGCGCGCACGCTCTCCGCATCGACCGGCTCCGGCGCCGGCTCGGGCGTCTCCACGTCCAGGCAGACCACCGCCGCGAGCGCGGGCAGGCGCCACTGCATCTCCAGCACGCGGCCCAGGTGCGCCGAGCGCGTGAGGATGGCGGGCGCCTCCGTGTCCCGCAGGATCGCCTCCACGCGGTCGGCCGGCCAGGCCGGATCGAGCGGCACGTAGTAGCCGCCGGCCTTGAGCACGGCGAGCACGCCGGCCACCATGTCGAGCGAGCGCTCCATCCACACGCCCACCGGCGTGCCGCGCACGGTGCCCCTCTGCCGCAGGAGCTGCGCGATGCGGTTCGCCCGCTCCTCCAGCCCGGCGTAGGTCAGCTCCTTGCCGTTCCAGACCGCGGCGAGCGCCCCCGGACCGCGGTCCGCCGCGGCCTCGAAGAACTGGTGCATCAGCGTCCGCTCGGGGAAGGGAGCCGCGGTGTCGTTCCACTCGCCGAGGAGCTGGTGGCGCTCGGCCGGCGACAGCAGCGCCAGCTCGGACAGGCGCCGGCCCGGCTCCACGGCCGACTCCAGCAGGCGCAGGAACCAGCCGGCCAGGCGGGCCACCGTGGCGCGGTCGAACAGGTCGGTGCTGTACTCGATCCAGCCGTCCAGGCGGTCGCCGTGGTCGAACAGGCCGAGCGTCAGGTCGAACTTGGCCACGGCGCCGTAGAGGTGGAGCGGCTCGGTCTCCAACCCGCGCAGGGAGGGGACCGGCGGCGGCGTGTGCAGCGAGAACATCACCTGCACCAGCGCCTGCCGGCTCAGGTCGCGCTCCAGGCCGAGCTCGTCGATCAGGCGCTCGAACGGCACGTCGGCGTGGTCGTAGGCCTCCAGGGCCGTGCCGCGCACCCGCTCCAGCAGCTCGCCGAAGGACGGATCGCCGCCGCAGTCGGCGCGCAGGGCGAGCATGTTGACGAAGAAGCCGATCAGCCCCTCGATCTCGGGCCGGTTGCGGTTGGCCACGGGCGAGCCCACGGCCACATCCATCTGGCCGGTGATGCGATGGAAGAGCGCCTGCCAGGCCGCGAGGAGCGTCATGAACAGGGTCGAGCGCCGGGCGCGGGAGAGGTCCCGCAGCGCCTCGCCGAGGGCCGGCGGCACGGCGACCTCGATCGTCTCGCCGCGGAACGTCTGCACCGGCGGCCGGGCGCGGTCCGTGGGCACCTCCAGGTTGGCGAGCCCGGTCAGGCGGCGGGTCCACCAGTCGACCTGCCCGGCGAGCACCTCCTCGGGCCACGAGCGCTGCCAGACCGCGAAGTCCGCGTACTGGACCGGCAGCTCCGGCAGCTCCGGATGGGGATACCCCCCTTCGTAGAGCGCCGACAGCTCGCGGTCGAGGATCGCCTCGGACCAGCCGTCCGAGGCGATGTGGTGCAGCGTGAGCAGCAGCACGTGCTCGTCTTGTTCCAGGCGGACCAGGCGGGCGCGCAGCAGCGGGCCATGGGCGAGCACGAACGGCCGCTCCGCCTCCTCGCGCCCGAGCCGCGCCAGCTCGCGCTCCCGGATGTCGAGAGGCAGGCCGGCGAGGTCCACGAACGGCAGCGCGGACATCCCGGCCGGGAGGATCTCCTGCCAGGGCTGGCCGTCGAGCTCGACGAAGCGGGTGCGCAGCACCTCGTGGCGGTCCACCACCCCGGAGACCGCGCCGGCCAGGGCCGCCACGTCGAGCGGCCCGCGCAGGGCGAACGCCGCCGGGATGTTGTAGGTGTGGCTGTCCGGCGACAGCCGGTCCATGAACCAGAGGCGCTGCTGCGGGAACGAGAGCGGCAACAGCCCGCCGCGGGGGACGGGCCGCAGCGGCGGCAGCACGGCGCCGGCGCCCCGGCGGGCCGCGGCCACCGCCCGGGCCAGCCCGGAGACCGTGGGCGACTCGAACAGGGCCTGGAGCGGAAGCTCCACGCCGAACGCCTCGCGCAGGCGCGACAGCACGCGGGTGGCGAGCAGCGAGTGGCCGCCCAGGTGGAAGAAGTTGTCGCCGGGCCGGACGTCGCGGCCCAGCACCTCGGCCCACAGGCTCGCCACCAGCTCCTCGACCGGGTCGGAGAACCTCGGGTCGGCGAAAGAACCGGCCTCCGCCGGAGCCGGCGGCGCGATGCGGGCGAGCGCCTGGCGGTCCACCTTGCCGCTGGCGTTGAGCGGCAGGGACGGGAGGCGGACGAAGGCCGCCGGGATCATGTAGTCGGGCAGGCTGCGGCCGAGAAACGCCGCGAGACCGGGCTCGCCCTCTCCCGAGACGTAAGCCACGAGGCTGCCGTCGCGCACGAGCACGGCGGCCTCGCGCACCTCGGGATGGCGGGCCAGGGCCGTCTCGATCTCGCCGGTCTCGATGCGGTAGCCGCGCACCTTGACCTGGTGGTCGATCCGCCCCAGGAAGTCGAGCTCGCCGCCGGGCAGGAAGCGGACCAGGTCGCCGGTGCGGTACAGGCGCCCGCCGTCTCCGGCCGGATCGGGCACGAAGCTCTCCGCCGTCAGGTCGGGGCGGCCCACGTAGCCGCGCGCCAGCCCCGCGCCGCCCACGAGCAGCTCGCCGGGCACGCCGGGAGGCACCGGGCGCAGCCCCCGGTCCATGACGAACGCCCGCGCGCCGTCGATCGGCCGGCCGATGGACGGGGCGCGCCCGGCATTCGCCACGGCCGCCACGGCCGGTTCCACGGTCCCCGAGGTCGCCACGACCGTGCCCTCGGTGGGCCCGTAGTTGTTCACCAGCGCGAAGGGGATGGACGGCGAGGGAGCCCGGTGCAGCCGGTCGCCGCCGGTCAGCAGCACGCGCATTTCCGACCGGGGCCATTCCAGCGCCAGGACCGCCTCGGCCAGCGGCGTGGGCAGGAACGTCGCCGTGATCCCCTGCTCCACCAGCCAGCCGCGCACGCCCTCGGGCGAGGCGCGCACCTCCTCGGGCACCACGCGCAGGCTCGCCCCCACGGAGAGCGCCGGCCAGACCTCCCAGACCGAGGCGTCGAAGCCGACGCCCGCGACCAGGGCCGAGCGGTCGGACGAAGCGAGCCCGAAGGCGCGCACGTGCCACGCGACCAGGTTGAGCAGCGAGCCGTGCGTCAGCTCCACCCCCTTGGGCCGGCCCGTGGAGCCGGAGGTGTAGATGACGTAGGCCAGGGTTTCCGGCAGCGGCGGCAGCGGCTCCGGACCGCTCAGGCTCACCGCCGTCCGCGGCTCCTCGTCCGGGGAGACCCGGCGGACGCCCGGAAGCTCGAGGCGCGTCACCACGACCGGAACGCGGGAGTCCTCGAGCTGGAAGGCCAGCCGCTCCGCGGGATGGGACGGATCGAGCGCCACGTAGGCGCCGCCCGCCTTGAGCACGGCGAGCACCGAGACCACCAGATCCGGCGAGCGCTCCAGGCAGACGCCGGTGCGCACCTCCGGCCCCACCCCCATCTCGCGCAGCCGGAGGGCCAGCAGGGTCGCCCGGCGCTCCAGCTCGGCGTAGGTGAGATCGCCGACCGCGGGCGCCGCGGGCTGCCGGCGCGCCTGCTCCTCGAACAGCCGGTGCACCGGCACGAACGGAGAGACGGGCGCTGCTTGCCGCTCCGCGCCGCTCCACTGGAGGAGCTGGCGGCGCTCCGCGCCGGAGAGGAACGAGAGCTCGTCGAGCGGCCGGTCCGGCTCGGCGAGAGCGGCGGCGAGGAGCGCGTTGAAGTGGCCCAGCAGGCGGTCCACCGTGGCGAGATCGAACAGGTCGAGGTCGTACTCGCAGCGCCCCTCGACGGCGCCGCCGCGGTCCTCCAGCTCGACGTCGAGGTCGAACTTCGAGGTGCCGCTGTGGAGGTCGGGCGAGCAGGCCGCGATCCCCGGGAAGGCCGGCAGCGGCCGGGCCTCGTCCACGACCTGGAAGGCGACCTGGAACAAGGGATTCCGGCTCAGATCGCGCTCCGGGTTCAGCTCCTGGACCAGGAGGTCGAACGGCACGTCGGGCTGCGAGAAGGCGGCGAGCGACTCCTCGCGCACGCGCCCCAGCAGTTGCCGCAGGCCGGGCCGGCCGGACAGGTCCAGGCGCAGGGTCAGCATGTTGACGAAGTAGCCGATGAGCGACTCCAGGCCCGAGGCGCCGCGGCCCGCGAGCGGCGAGCCGACCGCGAAGTCGTCCTGCCCGCTGTAGACCCCGAGCACCGCGCCGAAGCCGGCGAGGAGCGCCATGAACGGCGTGGCCCCCTCGCGCCGGGCCAGGTCGCGCGCCGCGGCGGCCAGCGGGGCCGGCAGGGTCCAGCGCCGGAGCCCGCCCTGGAACCGCTGCCGCGGCGGGCGCGGCCGGTCGGTGGGCAGCTCCAGCGCCGGCAGCCCGGCCAGGCGCTCCCGCCAGCCGTCGAGCTGCTCGCGCAGCAGCGGCCCGGCCAGCCGGCGGCGCTGCCAGACCGCGAAGTCCGCGTACTGGACCGCCAGCTCGGGCAGCTCCGGATGGGAATGCTTCCCGGCATACAGCGCCGACAGCTCGCGCCAGAACACCCCCTCGGACCAGCCGTCGAACACGATGTGATGGACCGCGAAGAGCACCACCCAGTCCTCCGCGCCGAGCCGCACCACCGCGGCGCGGCAGAGCGGCCCTTGCGCGAAATCGAACGGCCGGCGCGCCTCCAGCCGGCCGAGGCGGTCCAGCTCGGCGGCCCGGCGCTCGGCGGGCAGGGAGGAGAGATCGAGCACCGGGAGCGGTCCCGGCGCGGAAGCGCGCGCGGCCGGCTCGACCTCCTGCCGGGGCTCGCCGTCCACCTCGGGGAAGCGGGTGCGCAGCGACTCGTGGCGGCGCAGCAGCGCGCCGAGCGCTCCCGCGAGCGCGGCCACGTCCAGCCGGCCCTGCAACGCGGCGCGGCTGATCACGTTGTAGACCGGCCGGCCCGGCTGCAGGCGGTCGAGGAACCAGAGCGCCTCCTGGGCGAACGAAAGGGGCAGGAGCCCGGTCCGCTCCTCCGGCGCGAGCGGCGCCAGAGGCAGGCGCTCCGACGGCGAGCCGGCGTCGATCCGGGCGGCCAGCTCCGCGACCGTCGGCGCGTCGAGCAGCGCCCGCAACGGCAGCTCCACCCCGAACACGTCCGCCACCCGGGCCAGGATGCGCGTCGCGAGCAGCGAGTGGCCGCCCAGCTCGAAGAACGAGTCGCGCACGCCCACGGCACCGCGGCGGAGGACCTCGGACCACAGATCCGCCAGCCGCGCCTCCGTCGGGGTCGAGGGGAGCTCGGCGGGCTCGGCGAGCTCGGCGCCGGAGGGCTCGGGCAGGGCCCTCCGGTCCACCTTGCCGCTGGACGTGTAGGGCAGCGACTCCAGGAAGACGAAGCCGGACGGCACCATGGAGTCCGGCAGGCTCTCCAGCATCAGCTCGCGAAGCTCGCGGGGGGCGGGCGCCGGCCCGTCGGGGACCACGTAGGCCACCAGGCGCTTGCCCCCGTCCTCGTCGTCCCAAGCCGTCACCACCCCCTCGCGCACGCCGGGATGGCGGGCGAGCGCCGCCTCGACCTCGCCCAGCTCGATGCGGTGCCCGCGGATCTTGACCTGGTCGTCGATGCGGCCCAGGAACTCCAGCTCGCCCCCGGCGCCGGCCCGCACCAGGTCGCCGGTGCGGTACAGGCGCTCGCCGGCCTTCCCCTGCGCGAACGGGTCGGGCACGAAGCGCTCGGCGGTCAGGTCGGGACGGCCCAGGTAGCCGCGCGCCAGGCCGGCGCCGCCCACCAGCAGCTCGCCCGGCGTGCCCGCGGGCACGGGCAGCAGCCGCTCGTCGACCACGGCGGCGCGGGCGTGCGGCAGCGGCCGGCCGATCGGCGGCAGGCCGTCGAGCGCGCCCGGCGGCACCTCGCCCGACGTGGCCACCACGGTGGCCTCGGTGGGGCCGTAGTTGTTGACCAGGGTGAAGGGCACGGAAGGCGGCGGCGGCAGATGCAGCCGGTCGCCGCCGGTGAGCAGGAAGCGCAGCGCGGTGCGCCCGGACCAGCGCAGGGGGAGCACCGCCTCGGCGAGCGGCGTGGGCAGGAACGAGACCGTCGCCCCCTCGGCGGCGAGCCACGCGGTCAGCGCCGCGGGCGTGGCGCGGACCTCGTCCGGCACCACGGCCAGGGCCGCGCCTGTCGCGAGGTAGGGCCACATCTCCCAGACCGAGGCGTCGAACCCCACGCCGGCGAGCAGCGTGCCGCGGTCCGCGGCGGTGACGCCGAAGGCCCGGACGTGCCAGTCCACCAGGGCGGTCAGCGAGCCGTGGCTGATCTCCACGCCCTTGGGCACGCCGGTCGAGCCGGAGGTGTAGATGACGTAGGCCAGGTTGCCCGGAGCGACGTCCGGCCCGGGCTCCGCGATCGCCTCCCCTCCAGCCTCCTCCCTGGGGAACACGCAGCGCAGGCCGAGCGATGCGCCGAGATCCGCCACGGCCCCGGGCGCCGCGAGCAGGACGGCCGCGCCGCAGTCCCGGAGCTGGAACGCCAGCCGCTCCCTCGGGCTGGAGGGATCGAGGGCCACGTAGGCGCCGCCCGCCTCCAGCACGGCGAGGACCGACGCGACCAGCTCGGGCGAGCGCGGCAGGCAGACCGCCACCCGCGCCTCCGGGCCCACGCCCAGCGAGCGCAGGCGGCGGGCCAGGGCGCGCGACCAGCCGGCGAGCTCGCCGTAGCCGACGCGCCGCTCGCCGCTCGCCACGGCCAGGGCCTGGGGCGTCCGCGCCGCCAGCCCGGCGAAGCGGCGGTGGACCGGCGTCCAGCGGCCGGAGCCCGGCTGCGAGCCGGCGAGGAGATCGGATTCCGGAGCGACGGCAGGGGTGAATCTATCCATCTCGAAAAACCTCGCTCTCAGGCCATGGCCTCGGCTTCGGTGGGGGCGCCTGCGCGGAGCGCCCGCTCGAGGGAGCCGGCCAGACGGTTGGCCAGGTGGACGACGTGAGGGGGGGCCAGCATGCTGTAGTGGTCCCCGCTCACGGACTGCACTTCGATCGGCTCGCCCGCGAGACCCTCCCAGCCGTTGGCGGGGCGCCGCGCCTCGGCGCCCTCGGAGCGGAGCAGGAGGACCCGTCCGCCGTACGGCTGCGGCCGGTAGGAGGAGAGGGCCCGCAGGTTCGCCTTGTAGACGCCGAGCAGGCGCTCGACCTTCCCGGCCTGGACGTCGGCGCGGAGGACGCCGGCGGCACGCGCCTGTTCAAGCATACGGATTACGGCCTCCTCGCCCGCCATCGGCATGTCGTCGAGCCACTCCGCGCCGCGCCCCTGGAGGCCCGCCTGGTCGAGCAGGATCGGGCGCAGCAGCTCGGCGTCGCTGCGCTCGGCGAGCAGGTCGGCCCCCGTGGGCGCGTAGCTGTCGAGGAGCACGACCAGGGGAATCTCCCGGCCCCGCGCGCGCAGCTGGCGCGCCATCTCGAAGGCCACCACGCCGCCGAAGGACCACCCGCCGACCACCAGCGGGCCGCCCGGCGCCGCGGCCGGTACCGCGTCCAAGATCGCCGCCACGTACTCGGCCGCCATGGCGGGGACGTCGTCGAAGAGCGGGCCGCCGTCCAGCCCGGGGGACTGCACGCCGTAGAAGGCCTGCTCCGGACCGAGGGCGCGGGCGAGCTCGCCGTACGAGAAGACCGAGCCGCCGATGGCGTGGACGCAGAAGAAGGGCGGACGGCTGCCCTTGCCATGGCCATGGCCGGCCTGGAGCGGCACGAGGATCTTCGGCTCGGCCGCCCGGGCCGCAGCGGGAGCGGCGGCCTTCGCCTGCCCGCGCAGCCGCTTCTCCAGCAGCTCGCGCTTGGCCGCCGAGAGCTGGCCGCGCCGGCTCGACAGCTCGGCCCGCTGCTTCGCCACGTCCTCCGAAACCGCGGCGGGCCGCTCGGGCTCGGCGGCCGGGGCCGCGGCGACCACCTGCCGGCGCTCCCCCACGCTGAGCAGCGGCACCTCGGAGATCGGCTGGGCGGGGCGCTCCGCCATGGCCGCCAGCAGGGTCATCAGGTTGTCCCGCCAGCGCTCGGCCGTGGCGCGGTCGAACAGGGCGGAGTTGAAGCCGAGGCCGCCCTGCACCGTGCCCCCGGACTCCCAGAGCATGAGCGAGAGGGGGAACGCCGTGCGCACCTCGCCGTCCCCTTCGTCGTCGGAGCTCCAGAGCCGCGCCAGGGTGAGGCCCGGCATCTCCAGCTTCGGGATCGGCTGGTTCTGGAGCGAGAACAGGACCTCGGCGAAGGGATACCTTCCGCGCCGCCGCTCGGGCCGCAGCGCCTCGACCAGGAGCGCGAACGGCAGGTCCTGGTGGCCGAAGGCGCCGAGCGTCGACTGCCGCTCGCGCTCCAGGAGGTCGGCGAACGTCGGCGCTCCCGACAGGTCGCCGCGCAGCACGAGCGTGTTGACGAAGAGGCCGATCAGCCCTTCCGTCTCCGCCCGGTTGCGGCCCGCGATCGGAGAGCCCACGGCCACATCGTCCTGCCCCGTGTGGCGCGCCAGGAGGGCATGGAAGGCGGCGAGCAGGGTCATGAACATGGTGGCGCCGCGCTCGTGGGCGAGCGCCCGGAGCCGGCTGGCCAGCTCCCCGGGCAGGGCGACCGTGACCGCGTCGGCGAGGGCGTCGGCGAGGAAGTCCTTCTCCGAAACGGCCTCCGAGCCGGCTTGCCGGTCCACCGGCAGGTCGAGGGCCGGCAGGCCGGCCAGCCGCCGGCGCCAGTAGCCCACCTCCGTCTCCAGGCGCTCGCCGCGCAGCTCCTCGCGCTGCCAGCGCGCGAAGTCGGTGTACTGCACCGGCAGCGCGGGCAGCATCGCGGCCGTGCCGGCGGAATACGCCTGGTAGAGGGCGCCCATCTCGCGCAGGAACACGCCGACCGACCAGCCGTCCGCCACGATGTGGTGCAGGAAGACCAGGAGGGCGTGATCGCCGCCGGGGAGCGGCACGAGGAGCACGCGCAGCAGCCGCCCCGCGGTCAGGTCGAACGGCCGGAGCAGCTCGCGCCCGGCCAGCCGCCGCGTCTCGGCCTCGGCTTCCGCCGCCGGCAGCGCCGTGAGGTCGATGCGCGGCAGGGACACGGGCCCGGCCGGGAGCACGATCTGCACCGGCCTGCCCCCCTGCTCGGCGAACCGCGTGCGCAGCGACCCGTGACGGCGCGCGACCTCGTCGAGAGCCGCGGACAGGGCGTCCTGCCGCAGGTCCCCGACCAGGCGCACCGCCGCCAGGATGATGCTGCCCGCCTGGGTGTCGTCCATGCGGTTGAGGAACCAGAAGCGCTCCTGGGCGAACGACACGGCCTGCGGCGTGCCCGGCTCCACCTCCAGGCGCGGGATCGCGGTCCAGCTCGCGGCAGCAACAGGCATCGAGTACCCGAGCCGCTCGGCCATCGCCCGCGTCGGCTCGCCCAGGCTCTCCTCCGACAGCTCGCGGCGCCAGCTCTCGGCGGTGCCCGCGTCGATGCCCGAGTGGGTGTGGAACTTGACGTCGCCCAGCATGCGCGACTCGGCGTGGACGCCGTCCGTCATGCGGCGCGAGCGGTCCTCGTAGGGCCGCAGCATGGCCGGATCGAAGTCGAGATCGAGGAAGTCGCAGAGCCTGCGCAGCACCGGCTCCGGATCGCGGACCAGCTCCTCGAAGCGCACCAGGTGCTTGCGCTTCTCCGGCACCTGCTCCAGGAAGCGCAGGATGTTCTCCTGGCTCACCTGCCAGATCAGCTCCGCCAGCTCGCGCCGCTCGAACGGGTGCTCGCGGCGGAAGAAGAGCTGGTCGAGCTTGGCCTCCTCGAACGAGCGGATCATGCCGTTGGGATGGCGCACCAGGTGGACGTAGAGCGGCTCCTCGAAGTCCTCCTCGGCGCGCTCCAGGATCGCGGAATCGAGCGCGTAGGACGGCGTCTTGTCGACCAGGATGCGCTCGCCCAGCCAGGCCTGGAGCTGGCCGTAGGCCTGCTTCGCGGTCCAGCCCTCGTCCTCCCAGACCGCGATGGTCTCGGTGGCCTCCTCGGCCGTGCAGCCGCGGATCTCCATGACGGCGCGCACGAGCCCCTCCAGCCAGAACGCGTCGCGGCCGGTGTAGGTGGCCCTGCGCTCGGCGAGCGTGTTGTAGGACAGCAGCTCCAGCTCGGGCGGCGCGAACAGGCGCGGATGCCCGCCGAGGAGGACGCGCATCAGCGTCGTACCCGAGCGCGGCGGCGCCAGCACGAAGACCGCGGGCGGGTTCCTCGGTCCGCTGCGCGAGAGCGGCGGCAGCCGGCGCACGAGCCCGCGCATCTGCTCCACCCGGGCGGCGTCGACCCGCTCGGCCTGCCGGCGGCCCATGGCGACTCCGCCGAGACTCTCCTCACCCCACACCCGCTCCACTGCCGCGGGATGGTTCGCGATCAGGTAGGCGGCCATCTGCTGCACGGACGGAGCGTCGAAGATGACGACGACCTGGACGATCTCGCCCAGGGCCTCCTGGAGCCGGTTGATCAGGATCGCGCCGGTCAGCGAGTTGCCGCCCAGCTCGAAGAAGTCGTCCTCGATGCCGACCTCGGTGGACAGCGAGCTCTGCCAGAGCTCGGCCAGGAAGCGCTCCAGAGCGGTGCGCGGCGGGGTCCGCTCGCCCTTCTTCACGGCAACCGCCTCGGGCACCGGCAGCGCCCTGCGATCCACCTTGCCGTTCGCGGTGAGCGGCAGGGCCGGCAGGCTCACGAACGCGGCCGGCACCATGTACTCCGGCAGCTTCGCCTTCAGGCGCTCGCGCAGGTCGTCGGGCAGCTCGCCCACGAGGTAGGCCACCAGCCGCTTGTCGCCCGGCTTGTCCTCCCGCGCCAGGACCACGGCCTCGCGGATCTCCGGCTGCGAGGTGAGAGCCGTCTCGATCTCCCCCAGCTCGATGCGGAAGCCGCGAATCTTGACTTGATGGTCGATCCGCCCCAGGTACTCCACGTCGCCATCCGCGAGATAGCGCGCCAGGTCGCCCGAACGGTAGAGCCGCGCGCCCGCCGGTCCGAACGGATCGGGCACGAAGCGCTCCGCCGTCAGCTCCGGCCGGCCGAGATAACCCATCGCCAGACCCTCGCCGCCGACGTGGATCTCCCCCGGCACGCCGATCGGCTGGAGCCGCAGATCGCGGTCCAGAACCCGCAGCGACAGGTCCGGAATCGGCACGCCGATCACGCTGCCGCGCGCCTCCTCCACGTCTTTCCGGGAGAGCGGACGGTAGGTCACGTGCACCGTGGTCTCGGTGATGCCGTACATGTTGACCAGCCGCGGCTGATCTTCCGCGTGGCGCTCGTACCAGGGAGCCAGGCTCGCCAGCTCCAGGGCCTCGCCGCCGAAGATCACATAGCGCAGCGAGGTCAGAACCTCTTCCTCGGCCCAGAGGAGCTGGCGGAAGGCCGAGGGCGTCTGGTTGAGCACCGTCACCCGCTCGTCCCTCACCAGCTCGTAGAAGGCCTCGGGCGAGCGGCTCACCCAGTAGGGCACGACGACCAGACGGCCGCCATGGAGCAGCGCTCCCCACAGCTCCCAGACCGAGAAGTCGAAGGCGTAGGAGTGGAACAGCGTCCAGACGTCCTCCGGCCCGAAGCCGAACCAGGCGTCGGTTGCGCTGAGGAGCCGCGTGGCGTTGGCGTGGGTGACGACCACGCCCTTGGGCCGGCCGGTCGAGCCCGAGGTGTAGATGACATAGGCCGGGAAGTCCGGCGTCACCTCGACTCCGGGGTTTTCCGGGCTGTGCTGCTCCGCCCGGCCGAGCCACTCCGGCGTGATCACCACGGCGACCCGGCTGTCCTCGATGGCGAAGGCGAGGCGCTCCTCGGGATACGTCGGGTCGAGCGGCAGGTAGGCGCCGCCCGCCTTGAGCACGCCGAGGACGGCCGCGACCATGTCGAGCGAGCGCTCCAGGCGGAGACCCACGAGATCGCCCGGCCGCACACCTTCCGCGATCAGAGCGTTGGCGAGCCGGTTCGCGCGCACGTCGAGCTGGCGGTAGGTCAGAGACTCGCCGTTGCAGGTGACGGCGGGCCTGTCGCTCGCCTGCGCCTCGAACAGGCGGTGCAGGAGCGCCTTGCCATCCGCCGGGGGCCGCGCATCGCCCCATTGGAGGAGCTGGCGGCGCTCGGTCTCGCCGAGGAGCGGCAGCTCCGAGAGCGGCAGCTCGGGATGGGCGACGGCCGCGGTCAGCAGCATCTCCAGGTAGCCGCCCAGGCGCTCCACGGTCGAGGCGTCGAACAGGTCGCGGTTGTAGACCAGGCTGCCGGCCAGCCCCTCGGGTGTCTGCATCAACGCGAGCCGCAGGTCGAACTTGGAGGTGCCGCTGTCGACGCCCAGGGGCACGACCGTCAGCTCCGGCAGCTCCAGCGCCTCCATGGGCGCGTTCTGGAGAATGACCATGGCCTGGAAGAGCGGCGAGTGGCTGAGGTCGCGCTCCGGCCGCAGCTCCTCGACGAGCTTCTCGAAAGGCACGTCCTGATGGGCATAGGCGCCGAGCGCGGCCTCGCGCGACTGGGCGAGCAGCTCGCGGAAGCTCGGGTCTCCGGACAGATCGCCGCGCAGCACCAGGGTGTTCACGAAGAAACCGATCAGGTCCTCGATCTCGGCGCGGTTGCGGTTGGCGATCGGGGTGCCGACCGGCAGGTCCTCGCGGCCGGTGGTGCGGGCGAGCAGCGCCTGGAAGCCGGCGAGCAAGGCCATGAAGAGAGTCGCGCCCTCGGCTCGGACGAGCGCCTGCAGGCCCCGGGAAAGCTCCTCCGGCAGCGCAAGGCCCACGCGCCCGCCGCGGGCGCTCTGCACGGGCGGACGCGGCCGGTCCGCGGGCAGCTCGGTCACCGCGGGCGCGCCGGCCAGGGTCTCCCGCCACCAGCCGAGCTGCGCCTCCAGCACCTCGCCCTGGAGCCAGGCCCGCTGCCAGGCCGCGAAGTCGGCGTACTGGACGGGCAGCTCCGGCAAGGGCGACGGACGGCCCTGGGCGAACGCCGAGTAGAGAGCGGAGAGCTCGCGCACGAGCACGCCGATCGACCAGCCGTCCGCCACGATGTGGTGCACGTAGAGAAGCAGCGTGTGCTCGCGCTCACCCAGCCTGACGAGAAGGGATCGCAGCACCGGCCCCCGCTGGAGGTCGAACACCCGGCGCGCCTCCTCGCGGGCCAGGCGGGCGGCTTCGGCTTCGGGATCGGGCAGCGCCGCGATATCCACCACCGGCAGCGCCACCTCCACCGGCGGCGCGATCACCTGGAGGACTTTCGAGCCTCCCCTCACCGCGAAGGACGTGCGCAGCGACTCGTGCCGGCGCACGATCTCGGTCAGGCAGGCAGCGAGCGCCGGCACGTCGAGCCGGCCCTCCAGGCGGACCGCGGCCGGGATGTTGTAGGACGCCCGGTCCGTGCCGAAGCGGTCGAGGAACCAGAGCCGCTCCTGGGCGAACGAGGCCCGGATGTCCCCCTCGCGCGGCAGCGCCAGGATGGCAGGCGCCTGCAGGCCGGTTCCCTGGGCCTGGATCCGCGCGGCCAGTGCCCCCAGGGTCGGCGTCTCAAACAGGGCGCGCAACGGCAGCTCCACCCCGAAGACGTCCCGGATGCGCGAGACGACCTGCGTGGCGAGCAGCGAGTGGCCGCCCAGATCGAAGAAGCTGTCCCGCGGACCGATCGCGGAGACCCGCAGCAGGGCCGACCAGA
>JBJMGZ010000511.1:0-16742 GCA_045807605.1 Thermoanaerobaculia bacterium
TGTCGAGCACCAGCCGGCCGACGGCCACGTCGAGCACGCCGAGGCCGAACGGGCTGAAGATTGCGATCGAGCCGTCGCCGCGCCGGGCCGGCGCCTTGCCTTCCAGGATGTCGGCCAGGGTGCAGCGGATGAAGCCGCGGCTTCCCGAAGCCTGCTCGGCCAGGTGCACCGAGGTCTGGGCGCGGCAGACATGGTACACGTCGTCCACGACGTTGTCGCAGGCCAGGATCGCCTCCGCGGACAGGTCGCGCAGCGAGATGTGCAGGATCGTCGCCCCGGGCCGGCAGGCCGAGAGGTCGTGGACGTGCGGACGGATCGCGGTCGTGGCGAAGGAGAGGACAGCGCAGGCCCTCTGCACCTCTTCGAACGAGCCCGCGACCGCCGCCTCGACGCCCAGGCCCTGCCCGAGCTCCGCGGCGAAACGCCCGGCGCGCGCGGCGTCCAGGTCGTAGAGCAGGAAGCTTCCGGCGCCGACCAGGGCGCGAAGGAAGCGCGCGATCTCGAAGTTGATCAACCCGGTGCCGATCAAGCCGACCTGGCCGGGATCCCGCCCCTCGAGCAGCACACGGGCGCCGAGCGCGGCGCTCGCGGCCGTGCGGCGGGCGCTGATCAGGGAGCCTTCCAGCACCGCCTCGGGCCGGCCGGTGCCGCAGTCGTTGAGGACGAGGACCGCCGAAGCGCGGGCCATGCCGCGCCCGACGTTCCCCGGGAACGAGGACACCCACTTCATGCCGGCGACGTCGAAACGGTCTCCCAGGAACGCCGGCAACGCGATGATCCGGTTGGTGTCGTCGCCCGGAAAGCGCAGGAAGATGGAGTGCGGCAAAGAGCTCTTGCCGTTGTTGTGAGCCACGTACGCCTCGCTCACGATGCCGGCAATCCCGATTTCCTGGCCCGCCAGCAGGGCCGCGACGTCGTCTCCGCTCAGAATCATCAGGCCGTCGTCGCGCATGGAGTCCTTTCCAGATCCTCGCTCCACAGGTGCTCGACCTCTCCGAAGTGCTCGCGCACCCATTCGTCGGAAAAGAGGGTGTCCAGGTAGCGCTCTCCGCGGTCCGGGAGGATCGCGACGCAGACCGCGCCGTCGGGGATGCGGTCCTTGAGCTTCTCGACCGCGGACAGCACGCCGCCCGAGGAGCCGCCGGCCAGGATCGCCTCGCGCGCGACCAGCCGCCGGCAGGCGAGGATGCAGTCCAGGTCGTCGACGTGGACGCACTCGTCGATCAGCGAGAGATCGCAGAGCGGCGGCCGCATGCCCGCTCCGAGCCCCGGCACCAGGCGCCTGGCGCGGACGTCGCTGAAGATCAGGCTGCCCACCGCGTCCACGGCGATCACCCGCGTGGCGAGGCCGTTGTCCCGCACGTACTCGCCGCAGCCGCGGATCGTGCCGCAGGTGCTGGTGGCCACGAACAGGTAGTCCACCTTCCTGCCGAGCGCGCTCGCCACCTCGTGCATGGTGGTGCTGTAGTGGGAGGCCGGGTTCTGCAGATGGGCATACTGGTTCGGCCAGAACGCGTTGCCGTTGCGGCCGAGCAGCTCCCGGACCCGGTTGAGCCGCGCCTGGAGGAGCTCGCCGCTCTCGGGGTCGGGCTCTTCGACGAGGTCGATCTCGGCGCCGTAGGCACGCAGGATCCGCAGGTTGGCCGGAGCGGTCTTGGGATCGACGACGCAGAGGAAGCGCAGGCCGTGGTAGCGGCAGGCCTGCGCCAGGCCGATCCCCATGTTGCCGGAGCTCGACTCGATGATGAGCGTGCCCTGGTCGATCAGCCCCGAGCGCAGCGCGTCTTCCAGGATCGCCCGCGCCGGCCGGTCCTTGATGCTCCCCCCGGGGTTCAGGGCCTCCAGCTTGGCGAAGAGCTGGAAGCCCGCCCCGGGGACGAACCGGCGCAGGCGGACGAGCGGCGTCCTGCCGATCGTCGAGAGAATTCCCTCGCTGATGCTCCCCGCCGCCGTCAGCGGCTCAAACCCTGCCTCGGCACCAGGGATCGACGCTGAAGTCATCTTCATATTTCAACCCTCTGGATTGAAGGAGGTCGAGACCACACCCTATAGAGTGTTCCCAGGGGGTGAATCGTGACAATCAGGGCGCGCGCCGCGACACTTCCGGCCGGGGGCCGCTCGCCGGCGCCGGTCCCGGCTTGTAGAGCGTCACCAGGCAGCCTCCCAGGGCGGCGAGGAGCAGCCCGACGTAGAACGGCCAGCGGATCGAGCCCCAGCCGCCCTCCGGCGGATGGAGGGACAGCGAGTAGAGGGCGTTGACCAGCGGCGCGCCGCCGAAGACGATCGACATCACCACCGGCGGCGTCCCCTTCGCGCCGAAAGCCAGCAGCACGCAAAACGCTCCGACGGCGCCCACGGCCCCGGCGAGGAGCGACCAGAGCGCTCCCTTGACCGGAAAGGTCCAGGTGGCGCCCTGCATCCTGAGGATGATCAGGGGCGCCAGCACGGCCGTCAGGAAGTAGGCCAGGCCGACGAACAGGAAGGCCTTGTAGCGCCCGTTCACCGGATCGGCCATCCCCATCTGGCCGGTGTGGAGGAAGGCGCCATAGAGCCCCCACGAGACCACGGTCATCAACGCGAAGACGAGCCAGTTCATGGCAGAACCTCCTCCGGATTTCATCGTTCTTCCTTGAGCACCGGCAGCAGCGGCGCTTCGAGCGCGCTCCGCACCGCCGCGGCGCACGAGACCAGACCCACCGCCAGCACGGCCAGGATCGTGGCCAGCAGCGGAGCCCACGGGAGCTGACCGATTCCCCCACCCAGGCGCGGCGCTACCGCGAGCAGGCCGGAGACCGTGCCCACGGCCACGCCCAGGAGCAGCAGGAAACCGTTTTCCGCGACCACCATGCCGGCGATCCGGCTGCGGCGGAAGCCGAAGGCGCGCAGGGTAGCGAGCTCCCCCCGCCGCTCGATCAGGCTGCGCAGCAGCGCGACGCCGAGGCCGAGCGTCCCGAGCAGCAGGCCGAAGCCGCCCAGGGCCTGGAAGGTCGACAGGTAGGTGTCCTCCACCGCGTGGTAGGAGGCCAGCCGCTCGGCGGTCGTGGAGACGTCGAAGCCGTAGCGGCTCAGCCCTTCTTCCAGGGCCTGCGCGACCTCGGCCCGCCGGGCCTCCGGCGCGTCGATCAGGAAGAAGGATTTGCGCGCGCGGCTCGGGAAGTGGCGCAGGAGCGCCGCCTCGGAGACCAGCATTTCGCTCTGGAACAGGCTCCTCTCCAGGAGCCCGGCCAGGCGCAGCCGCACCGGCCGGCCGGACTCATCCTCCATGCGGAGCTCGTCGCCGATCCCGAGCTTGAGGATCCAGGTGGCGGAGTTGGCGTCCGCGACCGCCGGGATCACGTCCGGCCCGAGGTCCTTTTGCAGAGAGTCCAGGCCGGCGAAGCCGGGAGGGACGCCGAGCAACCGCGGCCGGGTGGGACGGAAGAGGTTGAGGCAGCTCACGTCGTCGCCCGGCAGCGTGTACAGGGAGAGGATGGAGATGCCCTGAATCGCCGCTTCCGCTCCTGCCTCCATCATCGGGTCCTGGACCACGGGCACGGCGGACTCGGCGTACAGCGGGAAACCGGCCTCTCCATCTCCCGCCTGCCGGCGGTTCGCGGCCACGGTCACCAGCACGAAGCAGGCGCAGGCGACCAGCGCGACGGAGAGCAGGCTGCGTCCCGGGCTCGCCGCGCCGTTCCTCGCCGCCATGCCGGCCAGGGTCAGGTGGCGCGCCGGCCGGGGGCGGCGCAGCCAGAGCGAGACCAGGGCGAGGCCGCAGACGAGCAGCGAGGAGCCGATGCCCATCCAGAGGGCCGGGGACGACGCCTTCCAGGACAGAGACAGAAGCACCGCGGCAACCAGGGCCGCCCCGGGCGCGAGACGGCGCGCGAGACGGCCGCCTCCGGACGAGCCTCCGGACGCAGAGACCGAGGTCGAGCCGGCGAGGAGAGCGGGCGCCGGAAGCTTCGACAACCGGCGCACGGTCCAGGCCACGGCGAGCAGGACCGTCGCGACCGAGGCGGTCCAGCCGATGGCGAGGCTCGCGGGGCTCACGTGCAGGAACAGGTGGGGCGTGCCCACGGCCGGCAGCCACCAGCTCCGCAGCCCCGCCATGAGGAGCCAGGCGTACCCCGCGGCGCCGGCGAGCCCGAGCAGCGATCCGAGGCCGGCGAGCACGGCGCCCTCGGCCAGCAGGCGGCGGCGGACCTTGCGCAGGGGATAGCCCACGGCGAGCAGCAGCCCCAGCTCCCCGGCGCGACGCTCGACCGACAGGCTGAACAGCAGCCCCACGAGCAGGACGGCGGAGAGGATCAGGAAGAAGCTGAACGCCAGGAACAGGCCGGCGAAGTCCGTCGACCCCTCGGCCGCAGCGAGCCCCTCCCGCTTGACCGGCCGGAACACCAGTCCGAACGGTTCCAGGGGCAGCTTGCGGAGGAGGGCCTCCTCCACCCGGGCCGGATCGGCGGCCGGAATGCGGATCGCGGTCAGGTCGCCGAAGCGCGTGCTCCAGAGCCGTTGCGCGGTCGCGAGCGAAACGAACGCCTTGGGCGCGGGGCCGTAGTCGTCCCAGTACTGCTCGTCCTTGGGACGGATGAGGCCGAGGTCCACCGGGAACGGCGGGTCCCAGGCCGACATGTCCTCCGCGTTCTCGATGCCCGGGAAGGACGGGGTGAGCGACCGGTCCGCTCCCGGGCCGGACATCTCCAGCACGCCGCGGAGCCGAAGAGTTGCCTTGCGCTCCACCAGCCCGCCCCCGGGCGCCATGGCGAGATAGCTCATCTCGACCGCGTCGCCCGGCCGGGCCTGGAGGTCGCCGGCAGCCCAGCGGTTCAGCAGGATCTCGCCGTCGGCAACATCCAGGCTGGAGATGCCGGAGACCATGGAGTAGGGCAGGAGCCGCTCCCCGATCCGGAGCCCGGTGGCGAGGTAGGTGAAGATGCGGGTGGCGGGAAGGTTTCCAACGGCTTTGGAGACGGCCGGATCGAGGAAGAACTCGTCGCTCTCGACGGAGACGCCGCGGTCTCCTCTCACCAGGCGGAGGCCGAGGTCCTCGAGGCGGATGCCCCTCACCCCCGGCCCCTCTCCCCCTTCCCCAGCCACCATCGCATTCACCTTGCCGGCCTTCTCCGCCGCGATCTGGAGGTCCTTGAGCGGCACGAACGCCGTGCGCGGCCCGGCCTGGTGGGCGGCGAGGCCGAAGCGGCCGAGGCCGCGGTCCGGCAGCACGCGCGCCACGGTGAAGCGGCGGGTGGCGAGCACGTCGTCCGACTCCTTCTCGCCGAGCAGGGTCTCGCGCGGGATCTCCCCCGGCCGCTCGAAGGAGAGCAGGACGTCGTCGCCGGGCCGCGCGCCCAGCTCGCGCCCGAGCGGCTCGTTGAGGATCACCGGCGGAAAGAGCCCCGGGGCCTGCTCCGGAATCGCGGTGCCATAGACCTCGCCGAAGCGGGCGTCGACGCCGTAGATCGAGACGCCCGCGGCGCGCGCGGAGGACTCCCCGTGCACGGCGGTCCCCTGGAGGACGATCAGCGGCGCCGCCTTGGCCTGGCCGGCCAGCTCCTCGCGGAAGAAGCGCGCGGAGACCAGGGCCTGGTCGATGCCGCCGAGGCGCTCGAGGGTCAGATCGCGCAGGCTGCCCCGCACCGAGTCGCCGGTCAGCAGCGCGCCGGTGAGCACGGTCGAGGCCACGGCCGCTCCCAGCGCCACGGCCAGGCTGGCTTTCCGGAAGTGGATCAGGCTGCGAGTCAGGACGAGCATCAGGATGCGGTACTCTGGACGCACCGTCCCTCCACCAGCTCGCAGCGGCGGGCGAAGCGCGCGGCGAGCTCGAGACTGTGGGTCACGGCGATCAGCACGGTCCGCTCGGCCTCGTGCAGCTCGAAGAGCAGGTCGGCCACCGCGGTCGCGGCCGCGCGATCGAGACTGCCCGTGGGCTCGTCGCAGAGCAGCAGCCGCGGGCGGTTCAGGAGCGCGCGGGCGACGGCGGCGCGCTGGCGTTCCCCTCCCGACAGCTCGGCGGGCCGGTGCGCCATCCGGTGGCCGAGACCGACCCGCTCCAGCAGCTCGGCGGCCCGGGCCTCCATCCGCGGTCCCTTGAAAGCGAGCGCGGGCACCAGCACGTTTTCGAGCACCGTGTACTGCGGCAGCAGATGGGAATCCTGGAAGACGAAGCCGATCGTGCGGTTGCGGAACCAGGCCAGCTTCGGCTCCGGCAGCGCGAAGGGATCGGTGCCGTCGATCTCGATCGTGCCCGACGACGGCCGGTCGAGCGAGCCGATCAGGTGGAGCAGCGTGCTCTTGCCCGATCCCGACGGCCCGGTAATCGCCAGGGCCTCCCCTTCGTCCAGCTCGAACGAGACCCCGCGCAGGACCTCCACCGGCTCCGAGGCCTCCGAGGAAGTCCCGAAGCGCTTGTGGACGTCGCGGACGGCGAGCACTACGCGGTCGCCCTCCGGGCCGGCGCGGCGAGCAGCCGCTCGTAGACCCGCACGGTCGCCTCGGCCTCGGCGCGGTCGTGGAAGCGGGCATGGACCGCCTCCCGGCCCCGCCGGCCCAGCTCCCGGCGCAGGGCGGGATCGCGCAGCAGCGCCCCGATGCCGCGCGCCAGCTCGCCGGGCGACTCGGGCTCGACGAGCAGGCCGCCTCCCGTGGCCTCGATCAGCTCGGGGAAGGCGCCGTGGCGGGGCTGCACGACCGGCACGCCGTTGGCGAGCGCCTCCAGCACGAAGAGCCCCTTGGGGTCGCGGTAGACGGTCGGCACCGAGAGCACGTCGAGCGACTGGAGGAAGCGGATCTTCTCCGGGCGGTCCACCTCTCCGACGCGCTCGTAGGAGCCCGCGAGGCCCCAGCCCGCGATCCGCGCCTCCAGGTCCTCCAGGTATCGACGGTCCCTCTCGCCCAGGTAGCCCGCGACCCGCAGGCGCACTCTTCCCTCCAGCAGCCGGAACGCCTCCACCAGCACGTGCAGCCCCTTTTCGGGGCAGATGCGGGCAAGGTAGCCGACGACCGGCGGATCGTTCTGCTCGCGCGGCTCCCCGTCGTGACCCTGGAGGACCAGGCCGAGAGGCACGACGGACATCCGGTCCCGGTCCACTCCCAGGTAGCCGGCCATGGTGTCCGCGTACCAGGCGCTGTTGACCTGGAAAGCGTCAATGTCCCGCGCGCGCTCGCGGAGCAGCTCGCGCACCCGGGTCTTCCAGGGCTCGCCGAGCTGGTCGAGGAACAGGTCCTCGCCCTGCAGGCTGCAGAGCACGGGCATGCCGAGCTCCCGCTTGAGGCTGCGCGCGAAGCCGGCGAACATCGAGTTGGTGAGGTGGACGACGTCCGGCCGGAAGTCGTCGCGCAGCCAGGCCACCAGCTTCGCCAGCTCCTTGGCCTGGAACCCCTCCTCGCCCTGGAGGATCGAATAGGTCAGATCCCCCAGCTCCGTGGGATCGGTCGAGGCGCCGAGCCGCGCGGCGCGCTGGATCAACCCCGGCCGGTCGAGCAGCCAGTCGAAGGCGCCGGGCGTGTGCCGGAAGGCCGCGGCCTTCTGTTGCAGGTAGACGTTGAGAGCGCCGAAGAACACCCGGTCGAGGCTCACGCCCGGCGCGTCGGTGCGCAGCGGCGTGTAGGTGGGGACCAGCGCCACCTCGTGGCCCATCTTCTGGAGCGCCGCCGCCAGCGTGTTGTCGTGCAGGCAGCTCCCGCAATACATGTTGGCCGCGCCGGCCGCGATATACGCGATCCTCATGGGAAGAACTTTTCCAGGGTCTCCGGCGCCGGCGGCCGGGTCAGGAGCGAGCCGGCGATCATGGCCGCGGTCGAGACGAGCAGGATGACGGCGACCGGCATGACGCCCGAGTCCGCGATCGTGTAGTCCGCGGACTTCCAGCCGTGGATGACGAAGTACACCCAGAGCACCACCACCGAGATCGTGGAGGCGAAGGCCCCCCACTTCGTGCTCCGCTGCCAGAAGACCGCGGCCACCACCACGGGGAGGAGCGCGGCAAAGCCGGTAAAGCACCAGACGCCGAGCTTGAAGATGCTGCGGTCGACCACCCGCGACAGCAGGTAGGCGGCGACCAGGATGGCCACCATGAACAGCCGTCCCACCAGGATCTGCTTGCTCTCGCCCATCCGGTCGTGGAAGCCGTAGTGGCGGACGATGTCCTGCGTGAACATGGTGCCGACCGAATGCACCTGCGAGTCGAAGGAGTTCATGATCGCGGCGAACACGCCGGCCGCGAGCAGGCCCGCGAGCACGCCCGGCGCGTGCAGGTCGATCATCTTGACCAGGACCGAGTTCGCGCCCCCGGGCCCGAGGTCGGCGACGTCGGGGAAGTCGATGCGGGCGAAGACTCCCAGCAGCACGCTCGGCACCCAGACGATGGCGATGCAGAGCGGATAGAAGGCGAGCGTCGGCCGGAAGGAGGCGGCGTTTTTCGCGGTCAGCCAGTGGATGAACATGTGGGGGAACATGCCGACCGAGAGCGGGATGCAGGTGTAGGTGAGGAGCTGCAGCGGCGTGATGTGCTCGCCGCGCACCAGCATGTCCGGGTGCGTGGCCGCGAGCCGCGTCATCGCGGCCGACAGGCCGCCGAGCCTGTCCACGATCACCCAGAACGCGATGAAGCCGAGCCCGAGCAGCACGGCCGTCTGAAACACGTTGACCCAGATCGTGCCGCGCATGCCGCCGTAGGCGACGTAGGTGAGCACCACGGCGCAGATCACGAGCCCGCCGACCCAGTCGGGCACCTGCCCGCCCGTCACCTGGGTGAGCGTGGTGCCGCCGCCCATGACGCCGATCAGGAGGTAGGGGATGAGCAGGCCGACCTGCACCACGAAGAGCAGCAGGCCGAGCGCGTCCGAGTCCCATCGCTCGCGGAAATATTGCACCGGGGTGAGATAGCCGCGCCGCTTGCCGAGCGCCCAGACCCGCGTGCCGATGAAGTAGAAGACCACCGGGATCACCAGGGCCGACGAAGACGCCATGAGCGCGAAGACGCCGATGCCCTCCATGTAGGACTCGCCCGCGGAGCCCAGCAGGGCGAACGCGGTCATGTTGGCGCCGAAGAGCGAGACCAGGAGGATGAAGGGCCCCAGCGTGCGCGCGGCGACGAAGAAATCCTCGCTCGTGCCGCGGAAGAAGCGGTGGCTGAAGAGGCCGATCACCAGCACGATCACCAGGTAGACGACGATGATCGCAAGGGTCATTTACCGGCTTCCCGGTCCAGGTGATCCGGCCATGCGTAGATCACCAGGAGCGCCAGGACGATCGACGTCGCGATGCAGAAGCCGATGTGGTAGGCGAGCCCCGCCGGCAGCCCGAGGACGAGCCGCGGGTCGTTCCACAGCCAGAGGTCGTTGTGCAGCAGGTACAGCACGACGAGCGCCGCGTAGAGCAGCAGGCTGCGGACGGGTGTCTTCATCGGGCGCCTCCGGCCGCGGCTGCCTCCTCCAGCCGGGCCTCCTCGGGCAGGTGCGCCATCTGGCCCATGTCCGCGAAGAGGCTGCCGGACGGCCGGAAGACGTTGCCGACCAGCAGGTGGATGAGCTCGATCCGCTGGTCCGGGAAGCGGCGGAGGAATTTGGCGAAGCTGAAATCCTTCTCGTAGAAGGCATAGACCAGCTTGCGCATCGCTTCCATCCCCGCCAGGAACCGCGGGCCGTGGGCGCCGAGCCGCTCGCCCGAGAGGTCGTCCGCCGTCAGCGCGGCATGGATCGAATCGGCGGCCTGCTCGCCCGAGGTCAGGGCCAGCAGCACGCCCGAGGAGTAGATCGGATCGAGGAAGCCGAACGCGTCTCCCGCCAGCACCCAGCCGTCGCCGGCGATGCGCGAGGAGCGATAGGAGAAGTCGTTCAGGACCTGGACCGGGAAGGCCTGGCGGGAGCCGGCGAGGCGCCGCTGCGCTTCCGCACACAGCGCCACCTCCTCGTCGAACACCGCCTGCGGATCACCCCCCTTCCCGGACAACGGGCTGGTGATCAGCTTTTCGACCGAGCCGACCACGCCGACGCTCACCTTGTCGCCGGGCAGCGGGATGTACCAGAACCAGGCGTTTTCCTGGTTGTCGCCGCCGGTGTAGAGGACGAGCGTCGCGCCCTCGTCGATGCCGGGATCGCGCAGCGCTCCTTCGAAGTGGGAGAAGATCGCGGTCTTGTGCAGCTTCGGGTCCTGCCGCATCAGGCCGAGCTTCCGGCCGAGGAACGCGCTGCGGCCGGTCGCGTCGACCACGACCTTGCACGGGATCTCGCGGACGCCTTCCTCCTTCCCGAAGTCGGCGCGGACGCCGACCGCGCGCTCGCCGTCGAACAGGACCTCCTTGACCGCCACCCCCCGGCGCACCTCGACCCCGTGCTCGCGGGCGTTGTCGAGCATCATGGCGTCGAACTCGCTGCGCAGCACCTGCCAGGTGACCGAGCGCTCGTGGGGATCGGTCTCCTGGAAGTAGAACGGAGCGGAGGCTCTCCCGGACCGGCCCCAGAACTGGACGCTGTACTTGCGCGGGAAGTGGCTCGCCCGGAGCTTCGGGAGCATCCCGAGCCGCTCGAAGGTATGCCAGGTCGCCGGCATCAGCGACTCGCCGATCTTGAACCGGGCCTCCGGGGAGCGCTCCAGGAGGAGCACCCGGTGTCCATGCTGGGCGACCAGGGTCGCCGCGGTGGCTCCGGCGGGGCCGCCGCCGATCACGATGACGTCATGCTCGGTCACGAATCCTTCCTTTCCTGCCACGGCAGACCGATCCGGTACGCCAGGTTGCCCTGCACGGTGAGGCCCGGGGCGGGGATCACCGAGGTCGATCCGAAGCCGCGGGTGAACGTCTCCTCATCCGTCAGATTTTCGAGGTGAAGCCCGAGGCTCCAGTCGCCCACGTCGTAGAACAGGGCGGCGCTCAACGTGAAAGTGCTGTCGATCTCGAAGGCGTTGTCCTCGGCGATGAACTGCTGCGAAAGCCAGCGCCCGCCGATTCCCGCTCCGAACCCATTGCCGAAGCGCCGGCTCACCCAGAGGTTCGCGAGGTGCTCGGGCGCGAACGCCGGGCGGTTGCCCGAGCGGTCCACCGAGACGAAAGTCGGAGGATTGATTCCGGCGAGCACCAGCTCGGCGAAGCGGGTGAGCTCCGCGTCGGTGTACGCATAGGAGAAGAACGTGCGCAGGCGCGGCAGCGGCTCGGCCGCCAGCTCCAGCTCGACGCCGCGCGAGCGCTGGCTCCCGGTCTGGCGGGTGATGCCGGTGCGGTCGGGGATGGCCACGTTGTCGCGCTCCAACTGGTAGAGGGCGAACGTCGCCTGCGCCTTGCCCTTCCAGAGCTCCGTCTTGATGCCCGCTTCGATCTGCTCGCTCTCCTCGGGCTCGCGCTTCCCCACCACCCGGCTCGACGGCGGCGCGAAGGCGCGGCCGGCGTTGGCGTAGAGCGACAGCGGCGCCACCGGCGTCCAGACCACGCCGAGCGTCGGCGAGACCTGCGAGAAATCCCGCGAGGTCGCGGTGACGTCGTCCTCGTAATCGATCGAATCGAAGCGCGCTCCGACCAGCACCTGGAGCTTGTCCGACAGGGCGATCTGGTCGGCCGCGTAGGGCGCGAGGACCAGGGAGGACGCGTCCGCCGCCTGCGACTGGCCCGGGATCAGGAAGACCGGCCCCTGGGCGGTCTCCAGGGGGTGCTCGAGGCCGATGACGGGCAGCAGGCCGACGTCGAGCGTGAAACGGTCGGCGAGCCGGGCGATCTCGACTCCGGCGAGGAGCTGGTGGGTCACGCCGCCGGTCTCCGCGCGGAGCACGGCCTCGAGCTGGTTGCCCAGGAACTCCTGGCGGTCGTCGAGCAGGATCAGCGAGCGCGCGATCAGGGACTCCCTGCCGTTGAATTCGGGGCTCGGAAAGGTGCCGTTGAAGATGGTGGCCGCCGAATCCCAGTCCAGGCGGCGGTAGTAGGCCTTGTTGCGCAGGGTCAGACGGTCGGACAGCTCGGACTCCCAGTCGGCCTGGATGCGCTGCGTCTCCTGGTCGGAGTGATCGTAGGGGGATTGATAGGAGCGCGTCCGCGGCACGTTGGCGACGCGGAGCGTGGGCACGAGCTGCGCGCGGTCCACCGGGACGAGCGGCAGCCCGGAGTCGGGCGCGAAGCTGGTGTCGAGGAGCTCCAGGTTGAGGTGCAGCGAGCTCTTCTCGTCCGGGCGCCAAACAAAGCCGGGATTGATGGCGCGCACCTCGCTGGGCCGGTCGCGATAGCCGTCCGCCTCGTTCCAGAGGCCGTTCAAGCGGAAGCCGAAGGTCTCTCCGCCCTGGTTCCAGTCGACGTTGCCGCCGTGGGCATTGAAGCTCCCGGCCGAGAGGCCGAGGCCCAGGAAGCCGCCCGGCTCGGGCTGCCGGCGGACCATGTTGATCGTGGCGGCGATCGGGTTGCCGCCGTAGAGGAAGCCGCCCGGACCTTTCAGGACCTCCACGCGCTCGACGTTGTAGAGCTGGTAGAAGCTGATCTCGGGCTCGGCCGCGCCATCGACGAGCACGAGGCCGTTGGCGATCGAATCGAAGCCGCGCACCACGAAGAAGTCGGCCACGCCGCTCTGGGTCTGGACGTTGACGCCGCTGACGTTCCGGAGCGCCTCGCCCAGCACCGAGCTGCCCTGCTCCTCGATCAGCCATTCGGTCACGACGCCGACGCTCGCCGGGGTCTGTTGCAAGGGCAGCGGCAGCTTGGCCGCGATCGTGCTGGAGTCCGCCACGTTGGGGAGGCTCCCCTCGACGAACAGCACGTCCTCGTAGGTCGTCGCAGGCGGCTCCTGCTCCTGGGCCACGAGCGGAGCGGCCAGTAGAATGGCGGCAATAGCAAGGTTTTTCATCGTCCGCTCCTCGCGGCCGGCGCCGCGCCGCCCTTCCAGTCGAATGCGATGAGCTGCGCCTCGTTGCGCACGTAGAGCCGGCCGTCGGCCAGCGACGGCGAGGTCCAGCACTTGCCGTCGAGCACCTGGGCGTTGCCCAGCTCCCGGTACTCCTCGGGCGTGGCATTCACCAGCGCCAGCTTGCCGCGGTCCGAGAGCACGACCAGGTGCCCTCCGGCCAGGATCAGCGAGCCGTGGCCGAACCCGCGCTGCTTCCAGCGCTCGTTGCCGGTGGCCGCGTCGAGCGCCTTGAACGTGGCGTCGTCGAAGCCGTAGAGGATGCCGTCGTGGAGCACCGAGGAGCTGAACTGGTTCTTCATGCCCTTGCTCCGCCAGACCTCCGTCACGTTCGTGCGGTTGATCTGCAACAGGGCCGCGCCCGTGCCGTAGCCGGAGGAGACGAACAGCTTGTCCGGCGGGAAGAAGACCGGGGTCGCGGCGTTGACGTCGTAATCGGTCTTCCAGGAGGTCCGCCAGAACAGCCTTCCGTCTTCGGGAGAGACCGAGACGATCCCGTCGGCGGTGAAGACGATGACCTGGCGCACGCCGCGCACGGTGATCGCGATCGGCGCCGAGTAGCCGGCGCTGTCGTTCTGAGAGGTCCACACCGGCTTGCCCGTGGTCTTGTCGAAAGCGACGATCGACTTGTTGCCGGAGCCTCCCACGTTGACGATCAGGAGCTTGCCCTCGACGAGCGGCGAGGTCGCAATGCCCCAGCCGGGCGGGTTGGCGCCGTACTCGGCGCGCAGGTCGTGCTGCCAGGCCACCTGGCCGTTGGCGGTCTTGAGCGCGGCCAGCTTGCCGCTGGCCGACAGCACGTACACGAGGTCGCCGTCGACGGTCGGGGTGGAGCGCGGGCCGTTGCCCTGTCCAGTCTCGTACTTGCCGTCGATGCGGACGCGCCAGATCTGCCTGCCCGTGGCGGCGTCGAGCGCCGCGGCGACCTCGTCGCTCCCCTGGCCGGAGAAGGTGAACAGGCGGCCCCTGGCGGAGACGACCTGCGAGTAGCCCTCCCCGATCGGCACCTTCCACAGCACCTTCGGGCCGCTGGCGGGCCATGTCTTGAGCACGGCCGCCTCGGGAGAGATGCCGTCCCGGTTGGGACCGCGGAACTGCGGCCAGTCCGCGGCAACCGCAACACCGGCGATGAGGCACAGGGAAAGCATCAGGGAAAAACGGCGCATGGCTTTTCTCCTACGTATAACGGGCATTCCGGTACTTGTCGTCGTAGAACGAAGGCAGCAGGCGGTCCACTTGCAGGAGGCCCGCGCGGGTGAGCTCGATCCTTTCGCCCTCGACCCGCAGCATCCCTTCCTGTTCCAGCCGCTGCCACGCGGGAGCGAAATCGGCGAGCACGTCGGCCCCGAACTTCTGGCCGAAGTAGGAAGCCGGCAGCGTGCCGAGCTTGAGCTGCAGGATCATCTCGCGCGTGAGCCGCTCGCGCTCCGTGATCGCGAGCCCGCGGCCCAGCGGCAGCCGCCCCTCGGCCACCGTCGCCAGGTACTCGCCCCACTGCGCGACATTTTGGAAGTGGACGCCGGAGAGGTGCGAGAACGAGGCGACGCCGGTGCCCAGCAGGTCGCAGCCGTGCCAGACCGAATCGCGGTAGACGAAGCTCGACGATTTCCCCTTGGGCCGGACCATGGTGTAGGCGGAGGAGAGGACGTAGCCGGCGGCGGCCAGCTCCGCGAACGCGTAGTCCTGCCACTCGCGCTTGGTCGGCCAGTCGGCGAGCGGCCGGTCGAAGCTGCCGCCGAGCACGCTCTGCGAGTAGACCGTGTTGTACGGCAGCTCCATCTGGTAGATCGTGACGCTGTCCGGCTCGGTCTCGACGGTCTTGCGCACCGACTCGCGCCAGGTGTCCCAGGTCTCGCCGACCATGCCGGCGATGAGGTCGATGTTGAGCTGCTCGAACCCCAGCTCGCGGATCCAGGGGAGCGCGCGGTAGATCTCGGCCGAGACGTGGGCGCGGCCGTTCTCGCGCAGCACGTCGTCGTCGAAGCTCTCGATGCCGAGCGAGAGCCGGGTCACGCCGATGGCGCGGATCGCCTCGAGCTTCGAGTGCGTGAGCGTGCCCGGCTCGCACTCGAACGTGATCTCCTCGGCGCCGGTCCACGGCATCACTGCCTGGACGCGCGACACGAGCCCCTCGAGCTGGCGGACGCTGATGTAGGACGGCGTGCCGCCGCCGAAATAGACGAACTGGAGCGGCCGGCCGGCGACCGCCGGCTTCTGCGCGTACATCTCGACCTCGGAGGCCAGCGCGTCGAGGTAGGAGCCGATCTCCCCCGCGTCCTTGTCCGTGTAGACGCGGAAGTAGCAGAACTTGCACCGCTTGCGGCAGAACGGAATGTGGAGATAGAGACCGAGCGGAGTGCCGGGGCGCGGCGGCGCCTCCAGCGCGGCATGGACGTCGGGGAGGTTCTCCGGGCTCCAGGCTCCGAACGGCGGGTAGTTCGAGACGAACACGCTGCCGATCTCGGGACTATGGATGGAGATATCACGCGGAGCCGCGGGTGCGGGTTGAGTCATGATCCTTTTGCTCCAAAGCAGTAGAGAGTGCCGTCCATGGCACCGATCACCAGGCGGCCGGCGCCGACCGCGGGAGAGGCTTCGACAGGAGCGCCAGCCTCGAAGCGCCAGACCGGCTGGCCGGTCTTGAGATCCAGGGCGAAGACCGCCCCGTTCTTGGCCGCGGCCACCACGCGGTTGCCCACCACGACGGGCGAAGCGTCGATCGCCGACTTCGCGGACCAGTTCCAGAGCTCCTTGCCAGTCGCGGCCTCGAAGGCATGGATCATCTGGTCCCGCCCTCCCACGACGACCGTGGTGCCGGCCAGCGCGGCCGAGGCATAGAAAGGAAATTTTCGCACCGGGTGCTCGTAGGTCCAGAGCACCTTGCCGGCCTGCCAGTCGACGCCCATGAACTTGTTGTCGAAGCTCCCCAGGAACGCGCGCCCCTCGGACAAGGCCGGGCTCGCGGCCACGTAGCCGCCGAGCTGCACTCGCCGGATCTCGGTGCCGTCCTTGACGCGCAGCACGCGGAGATACCCGTCGCAGCCGGCCGAGATCACGGCCTCGCCGGAAACGGCAGGCGTGGCATGCACGTAGCCGTCGGTCTCGGTCTTCCAGATCACGGAGCCGTCCTTCGGCGACAGGCAGTAGAGGAACTGGTCATAGGAGCCGAACAGCACGCACCCGGCCGCGAAGTTGGCCGACGAGACGATCCCGGCCTCCGCCTGGAACGTCCAGCGCACCTTGCCCGTCTTCGCGTCAAGCGCGTGGAACGTCCCCTTCTCGTCGCCGAAATAGACCGTCCCTTCGCGCACCGAGGGCGAGGACTTGATCTCGTCCGCGGCCTTGTGCTTCCAGCGCAGCTTGCCGGTCGCGAGGTCGAGCGCGTAGAGGTTGCCGTCGAGCGACGCGGCATAGACGGTGCCGTCCGCAATCGTTGCTGCCGAAGAGAAACCTTTTTCGGCGCGGAAGGTCCAGAGCGGCGCGGGCTTCGCGGGCAGGTCGCCCGGCGCGCGGCCGGTGAGCTGCGCGTCGCCGCGGAACTGGGTCCAGTCCTGCCCTTGAGGCGTCGGTGGAGGTTCCGGAGACCTCACCCCCCGGCCCCCTCTCCCGGTCCCCCGAGCACTCCCTCCCCGGGAGAGGGGGAGACTTGCTTCCGGGCGGGCGGTGGCGCCCCTCGCCTGGGGAGGGAGTGCTTGGGGGACCGGGAGAGGGGACGGGGGTGAGGGCTCCGGGACAGCGGACCTCTCAGAGCGTGTTTCGAAAGTTCCGTCGCTCGTCTTGACAGCCCCGAAGGGGCGCAGGCATAAAGCCTGGGGCTTCAGCCCCAGGTCAGGGAATCCCGTAGTTCCCCAAGTCCCGAAGGGACGCAGGCATTGGCCCCGGGCGGT
>JBJMGZ010000512.1:0-5796 GCA_045807605.1 Thermoanaerobaculia bacterium
TCCTCACCTGCGTCCGCAACCACGTGACGCTCCAGACCGCCGGCCGCCTGCTCTCAGCCAACTCCGAGCGCCACATCAAACCAGCCGCCCAGATGGCGCGGCTGTTCGCCGATCTTCCGGAAGCCATCTACAACACGACAGAGCTGTCGGCCCGCCTGCGCTTCTCACTCGAAGAACTGGGCTACGAATTTCCGCGTTATCCGGTGCCGGACGGCGAGACCATGGACTCGTTCCTGCGGAAACGCACGGAGGAAGGCGCGCGCAACCGCTATCGTCCATACCACGAGCGCGCGCGGCAGCAGATCGAGCGCGAGCTGGCGCTCATACAAAAGCTGGGCCTCGCCGGATATTTCCTGATTGTCTGGGATATCGTGAAGTTCTGCCGCGAGCACGGCATCCTGGTGCAGGGTCGCGGCTCGGCGGCCAACAGCGCCGTCTGTTACTCGCTCGGGATCACGGCCGTGGATCCCGTCGGCATGGATCTGCTCTTCGAACGCTTCCTTTCCGAAGAGCGCGGCGAGTGGCCGGATATCGATCTCGACCTGCCCTCCGGCGACCAGCGCGAGCGCGTCATCCAGCACGTCTACAAGAGCTACGGCGAGCGTGGCGCGGCCATGACCGCCAACGTCATCACCTACCGCGACCGCTCCGCCACTCGCGAGGTGGCCAAGGTCTTCGGCTACTCGCCCGAGCAGGTGGACCGCCTCGCCAAGCAGCTCGGGAGCTGGACCTGGGACGTGGCGAACGGCGAGCCCAAGTCGTTCTCAACCGAGCTGGCCGCGGCCGGCTTCGATCCCGAAGAGCCGCGGATGAAGCACTTCTCGGACCTCTGGGTGCGCATCCACAACCTCCCCCGCCACCTGGGCCAGCACTCCGGGGGCATGGTCATCGCGGCCGGCCGGCTCGACGAGGTCGTCCCCCTGGAGCCGGCCTCCATGCCCGGCCGCGTCGTGGTGCAGTGGGACAAGGACGACTGCGCCGACCTCGGCATCATCAAGGTGGACCTCCTCGGGCTCGGCATGTTGAGCGCCCTGGAGATCATGGTGCCGGCGATCCGCACGCACGAGGGCACCCACGTGGACCTCGCCCACCTGCCGCCGGACGATCCCAAGGTCTTCCGCATGCTCCAGGTGGCCGACACGATCGGCGTCTTCCAGGTGGAGAGCCGGGCGCAGATGGCGTCGCTGCCGCGCAACCATCCGACGCGGTTCTACGACCTGGTGATCCAGGTGGGCATCATCCGTCCCGGCCCGATCGCGGGCAACATGGCGAGCCCGTACTTCGAGCGCCGCAACGGCCGCCAGCCCGTGCTCTATCCGCACCCGAGCCTGGAGCCGATCCTCAAGCGCACGCTCGGCGTGCCGATCTTCCAGGAGCAGCTCCTGCGGGTGGCGATGGTGGCCGCGGGCTTCTCCGGCGGCGAGGCCGAGGAGCTGCGGCGGGCCATGGGCTCCAAGCGGTCCGTCGAAAAGATGAAAGCGATCGTGGACAAGCTCCGCAAGGGGATGACCGCCAACGGTATCGTGGGCAAGGCGCAGGACGAGATCGTCCAGTCCATCACCTCCTTCGCGCTCTACGGCTTCCCCGAGTCGCACGCCGCGAGCTTCGCCCTGATCGCCTATGCGAGCGCCTACCTCAAATGCCACCACCCCACCGCCTTCACCCTCGGCCTGCTGAACGCCTGGCCCATGGGCTTCTACCACCCGGCCACCCTGGTCAAAGACGCGCAGCGGCACGGGGTCGACATCCGGCCGGTGGACATCCAGCGCTCGGGCGTGAAATGCCGCTGGGAGGAGCGCGAGATCCCCGAGGGCGTCCGCGACTCGCGGACCGGGGAGGCCCCGCCCGCCGGAGCCATCCGTCTCGGCTTCAAGTTCGTGAAGGGCTTGCGGCACAAGGCCGGCCTCGCCATCGAGCAGGAGCAGGCCAGGGCGCCGTTCGCGGATGCCGAGGACCTCGTCCGCCGCTGCGACCTGCACGAGGACGAGCTGCAGACCCTGGCCTCGATCGGAGCGCTCGCCTGCTTCGGATTGACGCGCCGCGCCGCGCTCTGGCAGGTGGCCCGGCTCGCGAAAGAAGCCGGTCCGCTCCTCGACCGTCTCCCCGACCCCGAGCCCTCGCCGCTCGCCGAGATGACCGACGTCGAGGAAAGCGAGGCCGACTATGCCGGAGTCCAGCTCACCATCGGTCCGCACCCGCTCACCTACATCCGCGAGACGCTCAACGCCAAGGGAGTCACCTCGGCCGCCGATCTCGCGCATCTCCAGAACGGCGACCGTGTCCGCACCGCCGGCTCGGTGATCGTGAGGCAGCGCCCCGGCACGGCCAAGGGCCTGCTCTTCCTCACCCTGGAGGACGAGACGGGCATGTCCCAGGCGGTCGTCTCCCCCGACCTCCTCCAGAAGCACCGCAAGCTGATCGTGGGCTCACCCGGGCTGGTGGTGGAAGGCGTGCTCCAGAAGCGGGACGGAACGCTGTCGGTGAAGGGGGAGCGGTTCTGGTCGTTGAAAAGGCTGGTGGCGGTGCCCAGCCATGATTGGCGGTAGCCGCCTACAATCCTGCCTCGGAGCTCACCAGCGCCAGGAACCGCCGGAGCGCCACGACGCCACCGCGGTACTCCTGGTGGATCCGTTCGTGATCGACCGAGCCATAGCCGTGTGCGATACGGTTGCGGAGTCCCACCGCGCCTCGCAGGACCATGGCAAGCTCGCGGTCCATGGCACCGTGTTCGGCCAGCAGATCGAAGCTTCCGCCGGCATCGTCCGGGACATCCCAGCCTGCGTCGGAGACCCAGTGAGCGGCGAGGTCGATGCACTCCTGGACGGTGAGAAAGAGGTAGAACGTCGCGAGGTCCCGACTCTTCACATCGGCGAGAAACTCGTCCGTCGGACGGGAAAGGATCTCCTCGGCGTCGTTCAGCCAGGCACTGGCCCGCGCCACTTTTCTGGAGGCCACGTCAACGTTGACCACTGGCGATCCTCTCCCGCAGGCGCCGGACGACCCCCGCGGCGATCATCCGATGCGTCGGTGCCCAATCCCACCAGTCCACCATCGCCTTGGCTTTGAAGTCGGTCCAGCGGTGGTCATCGCGCTGGAAGAGGAGAACCCCCTCGCGGGCGATCTCGAAGCGGAGCAGCGGCGGCGCGTCATCGAGGAGGATGACGTCGACCGGACGACCGGCTGCCCGGCCGAGCTCCGCCTCCACCCGGAAGCGCAGCTCGGGGCTGTACGGGTCCAGGAGGACACCCAGGTCCACATCGCTCCTCGGCCGAGCCTGGCCACGGGCCGTCGAGCCGAAAAGCACCGCAAGCTTCAGCTCCGGCCATGCTGCTGCTTGGTGCTTGAGCCGTTCCAGCATCTCCATGGGGGGAATCTTATCTTACGGAGAGCTGGCGCTTCGGCGCCTGCCCTCGCTGGTTTCGCAGGGAACCTCAGCGCCACAGGACAGGTCAGATTACTGGCGTCGGGGACGCGCCGTCCCGGTCGGGGAGGCTCTCACCCGCAATGCGGGCGGCTTGTTTTTATCGGGAGCACGCCATCCCTGGCGGGGAGCGGCTCATCCCCGATGCCGGCGGCTTGGGCGCGTCGGGGTTGGGCTCCTCCCCAGCGGGATGGAGCCGCTGGCTGTGCTGGCGGCCCGCGCGCGTCGGGGAGCAGGCCGTCCCCGTTGGGGAGCGCCTCATCCCCGGCGCTGGCGGCGTATTTTCGTCGGGGAGCACGCCATCCCCCGGCGGGAGCGGCTCATCCCCGATGAAAACGGCTCGCGCGCGCTGGGGAGCACGCCATCCCCGCAGCGAGCGGGGCATCCCCGACGCCAGCGGCCCGCGCGCGTCGGGGAGCAGCCCGTCCCCGTTGGGGAGCACCTCATCCCCGGCACCGGTGGCATATTTTCGTCGGGGAGCACGTCATCCCCCGGCGGGAGCGGCTCATCCCGATGAAAACGGCTCGCGCGCGCTGGGGAGCACGCCATTCCCGCAGGGAACGGGGCATTCCCGACGCCAGCGGCGCACGCACGTCGGGGACGGGGGTCCTCCCGGGCTGTGGCAGGACGCTCCCGTCGCACGCCGGCCGGCGGCGTCGCTGATAGGCTCGCACCAGACATGACCGCCACGGTTCCGACACTCACGGCCCGGCAGCTCAACCGTGCGACGCTCGCGCGGCAGATGCTGCTCTCCCGCGAAACGGCAACCGCCGTTGCCGCCGTCGAGCGGCTCGCCGGGCTCCAGGCACAGTTGGCCCGGCCTCCGTTCGTGGGGCTGTGGGCCCGCCTGGAAGGCTTTCGGCGGAGCGATCTCCTCGAGCCGCTCCAACGGCGCGAAATCATCCGGGCCACGGCCATGCGCGGCACTCTGCACCTGATGAGCGCCTCCGATTACGTGTCTCTCCGGGGCGCTCTCCAGCCGATGCTCACCAAGGGCCTGCAGGCGATTCTTCGCGAGCGGGCGCAGGACCTCGACATGGACGCCCTCCAAGCCGAGGCGCGCGCGTTCTTCGGCGGCAAGCCGGCCACGTTCGATGCCCTGCGAAACCACCTGAAGACGAAGACCCCCACAGCCGACGAGCGCGCCATGGCCTATGCGATCCGCATGCACCTCCCTCTCGTGCAGGTCCCCACCGACAATCCCTGGGGGTTCCCCGCGGCCACGGATTTCGCCCTGGCCGACGACTGGCTCGGGAAGAAGGTCCCCACCGGCGAGGCGCCGGCCCACACGCTGGTGCGGCGCTATCTCGCGGCGTTCGGTCCGGCGACTCCTCGGGATGCCCAGGCCTGGTCGGGGCTGCAGTCCCTGCGCGCGGCGTTCGAGGAGCTGCGGCCCGAGCTCGTCACCTTCCGCGACGAGCGCAAGCGCGAGCTGTTCGACCTGCCGGAGGCGCCGCGCCCAGAAGAGGACTCGCCGGCTCCGATCCGGTTCCTGCCGGAGTTCGACAACCTGGTGCTGGCCCACGACGATCGCACCCGCATGATCGCGGACGAGCACCGGCCCAAGGTCACGCTCAAGAACCTCCAGGTCCGCGCCACGTTCCTGGTCGACGGCGTCGTGGCCGGCACCTGGAAGATCGAGCGGAAAAAGAAGGCTGCAACCCTGGTTCTCGAACCGTTCGGCAAACTGGCGAAGAAGACGCTCGCGGAGCTCGAACGGGAGGGGGACGCCCTTCTTCGCTTCGTCGAGGAGGATGCCATTGAAACGGGGGTACGCGTTGCCGCGTAGAGACGCGCTGAGCTGCGGCCCGGCAGGAGATACGAAGCGAAAGGAGCACGGCCTTGCATACACGGGAACTGGGAAAGAACGGGTTGACGGTCTCGGCGGTCGGGTTGGGATGCATGGGCATGTCGGACTTCTACGGACCCAGCGACGACGCGAAGTCCATCGAGACGCTGCACCACGCGATCGACATCGGAGTCAGGTTCTGGGATACGGCCGACATGTACGGCACCGGCCGCAACGAGGAGCTGGTCGGCCGCGGGCTCAAAGGGCGTCGCGACGAGATCGTGCTGGCCACCAAGTTCGGCGTCGTCCGCGGAGCGGACGGGGCCGTGCTGGGGATCAACGGCCGGCCCGACTACGTCCGGCAGGCCTGCGACGCGAGCCTCGAGCGGCTGGGCACGGACCACATCGACCTCTACTACCAGCACAGAGTCGACCCGCAGGTGCCCATCGAGGAGACGGTCGGCGCCATGGCGGAGCTGGTCCGGCAGGGAAAAGTGAGGCATCTCGGTCTGTCGGAGGCGGCGGCCGGCACGCTGCGCCGGGCCGTAAAGATCCACCCGATCACGGCGCTCCAGACGGAGTACTC
>JBJMGZ010000513.1:0-2574 GCA_045807605.1 Thermoanaerobaculia bacterium
GTGCCGGCCGGCGGGTTGTTCACGCCGCTCACGTTGATCGTGAGCGTGTTCGGCGAGGCGTCGAGATCCACGCCGCCGTTCGCGGTGCCGCCGTCATCCTGAACCTGGAAGGTGAAGGTCGTGTACGGCGAGCCGTTGCCGTTGGCAGCCGGCGTGAATTTCAGGTTCCCACCGGTGATGTCCGCGACCGCGATCGACTGCCCGGCAGTCACCGCGCCGCCCGAGAGGGTCAGGCTGCCGAGCGCCGGCAGGGTCGTGATCCGGACCGCGAGGAGTGCGTTCGCCGGCGTGTCGTTCGGGTCCGTGAAGCCGAAGTCGACTGCCGCGAACACGTAGTCGGTGTCCTCGCCGGTCGAGACGCTGCCGTCGGTCCCGGCCGGTGCGTCGTTCGTCGCCGTGATGTTGATCGTGCTGGTATCGGGATCCGGCGTACTGTCGGAGACGCCATCGTTGACGATCCAGGTCACCGTCCGCGCCGCGGTCGAGGGGCTGTCCGAGGTGTTCTCGTAGAGAACGCTGCGCAGGGCCGTCTCCCAGTTGGCGAGCGTGTCCGTTCCCGTCAGCGTCAGCGTGCCGGTCGCCGCCGCGAATACGGCGGTGATGTTCGCCGTGTCCACGAAGCTCAGCACGTCCTCGCCGTTCACGTAGTTGGCCGTGATCTTCACCGTCGCGGACTGCAGGTCCGTGTCATCGGTATCGGCCACCGTGATCGTGGTGTCGATCGCCGTCGGCGGATCGTTCTCGATGTAATTCAGCGTCCCTCCCGCCGTCAGCGTCGGCGGCGCGTTCAGGTAGTACCCCGAAACGTCGATGATGATGTGGTACGTCGGGCTCGGAGGAGGGGGCGGGATGGTCGCGAAGAAGCTCACCTTGCCGCTGTTCGCGCCTGTCCCCAGGGCCACCATCTGGAGGACCGCCTGGGTCCGCCCGGCCTTGAACGGGAGCATGCCCACGAACGGAGGCACCGTGCCGGTCGGGAAGAGCGCCAGATCGCCGGATCCGGTCGCGCCGACCACGGTCACGTTGAGGGCGACCGCATAGGCATCGGCCGGCACTCCGCACGACCCGGCGACGGTCACGGTGTACGTCGTACCCTGGTTCAGCGGCGCGCCGGGCCGGCTGTCATAGACGCGGCAGGGAGGAACCGTATAGAAATCCGACTGGGCGGCGGCGGGAAGGGCCGAAGCCGCCGCGGCGAGGACGAGTAGGGTGATGCGAACCTGGCGAAGAATCGAATAGCTCATGTTGATCTCCTGCTCGTCCCTGTTGTAATCCTCTCGCCCACGAAGAGACCTCCCCGCGAGACACTCCGGGCGAAGGACACACGGCGAAGGGACCCAGACATCTGGGTGAATGGCGTGGCGTTCATCCGTGACACACCGTGACCCTCTTGCTTACCGATCTCCCGGCGAGGGTCACCCGACATACCTTGGTAGTGGGATTACCCGCCCCGGGATATCACCTGCTCGTGATGCTTCCTACCTTAACACAGGCAGGGGCTGAAGTTGCACCCGCGGGGCGCATCTTAAAGAGACGGAGAATGCGCAGAGATTGCGCAGGGGGGTCAGTCGCCCCGGGGCTTGAGCCGGTAGTGCTCCCGCAGCGCCTTCTGGGCGGCCTTGTTCTTCTGCTTCTCCCGCAGGCGGGCCAGCTCGTCCTGTTTCACCTGGAGCTGGTGCTGCTCGCGCTGGAGCTTGTGGTAGCTCTCCAGGCGCCCGCGGGCTAGATCCCCCCGGGCCACCGCCTCCTCAACCGCGCAGCCGGGCTCCCCCCGGTGCCGGCAGTCGGAGAACCGGCAGCCCTCCGCCAGCTCCTCGACGTCCGCGAACGTGGACTCGATCCCCTGGTCCCCTTCCCAGAGCTGGACCTCGCGCAGGCCCGGGGTGTCGATGAGGAGCCCACCCTGCGGGAGCGGCAGGAGCTCGCGGTGGGTGGTGGTGTGGCGGCCCCGGTCGTCCCCCTCGCGCACGTCGCCGGTGCGCTGGGCCTCGCGGCCGAGGAGCCGGTTGATCAGAGTCGACTTGCCCACGCCCGAGGAGCCGAGGAGGCTCACGGTCTCCCCCGGCTTCAGGTACTGGAGCAGGGCCTCGCACCCCTCCCCGGTCTTCGCGCTCACCCGGTGGACCGGCACGCCCCGGGCCACCGCCTCGGCTTCCAGCAGGCAGCGGTCGGGCTCGGCGCAGCGGTCGAGCTTGTTGAGGACGACCACCGGCCGCGCGCCGCTGTCCCAGGCCGCGGTCAGGTAGCGCTCGATGCGCCGCGGGTTGAAGTCGCCGTCGAGCCCCGAGACCAGGAAGAGGGTGTCCACGTTGGCGGCCACGACCTGCTCCTCGGTGCGGTTGCCGGCGACCTTGCGTGAGAACTTGGAGCGCCGCGGCAGGACCGCGTGGATCAGCCCCCTGCCCTCCCCCGTCGGGGGACGGAAGGCGACCCAGTCCCCCACCGCCGGGTAGCCGGAGGAGCCGCCCGGCCCTTCGAGCTCGTGGCGGAGACGGCCCGCGAGATCGGCGTAGGATTCGGCCTCGCCCGTGGAGACCCGGTTGAGCCCGCGCTGCGCCACGACGCGCGCAGGGA
>JBJMGZ010000514.1:0-9509 GCA_045807605.1 Thermoanaerobaculia bacterium
AGCGGCTGCCGCCGGAAAGGACGTAAAGGACTTAAAGGACGTAAAGGACTCAAGGGACTTCAAGGACGGTTTTCCGTTGTCCTTTTGGTCCTTTTCGTCCTTTTGGTCCTTTACTTCTTCCAGCCGAGCTGCAGGTACAACCAGTTGCCGTCCTGCTCCACCGGGAAGAAGGCCTCGGCCGCGTCGCCGCCCCACCAGTGGCCTCCGCCGATCCCGAGCTCGAATCCGGACTGGAGCGGCCAGGTGACCTCCACGTCCAGCTCCCGCGCCAGGTCCTTGGAGGGGTAGGCCGCCGCCCGGCCCGCATAGCCGAAGCTCTCCTCCTCGAACGCTCCGGAGCCGCCGTACCAGACGTCGGCCTGCTCGGTCAGGGCGAAGTCGTGGAGCATCGCCCGCACCTTGACCTTGGGACCGATCCCGAACAGCGACTCCAGGTATGCGTCCCGCAGGTTCTGGAACGCCAGGTAGTCCATGGAGCCGTAGAACTTGTGGTTCGTGGGCAGGACGTTGAAGAAGGTCTCGTGGTCCCCCACGCCCGGATGCGGATCGCCCGAGGACTGCTCCCAGGCGAGGTGGAACGCCGGCTTGCCCGGCAGGTTTTCGAAGCGGCGGCCGAGATCCACCAGGAACGCCCAGGCGTCCTGATCGACGCTCCCCCAGTCGCCGGTCTGGAGAGCCCCCCAGAGCAGCAGGTCGCTCGTGGCGTTGCCCACCAGGAAGGAGGCGCCCGAGGTGTTGACGCTCAGGTCCGCGCCGGGCGCGACCCGTCGCTCGTCTTCATATTGCACGGTGAAGAGCCGCACCTCGGTGCCCGGGATCCACTTGCCATGCCTGCCCGTGACCGTGGCGCCGTAGACCGCGACGTCGCCGATCTCGTCGAAGGCGTCGCCGGAGCTGTCGAACGCACCGACCAGAGGGCGGAAGGCGAAGGCGGCCACGTGCGTGCTTCCGGGGCCGTAGCCCACGCTCGCGCCGTCGAAGCGGCGGGCCGTGTTCGGCCACTCGAACGTGCCCACGAGACGGTCGCTCAGGCGGCGGCGCTTGACCCCGTCGAGGTGGGCGATGCCGGTGGGCACCTCCATGCCGTCGGCGTAGGGCTGGCGGCCGAGCACGAGCTTCAGCCCCTCGGCCTCGTAGGCGGCATAGAGCTCGGCGAGCGCGATCACCGCGAGGTCCGTGCTGCGGTCGTTGGCAGCGAAGTAGGTGGGGCCGGCGGCGAAGGCGCCGTTCTCGGGGATGTTGAAGACGCCCCCGGCCTGCACCGTGCCGTGCAGCTTCCAGCGCGGCCAGGCCAGGTCGAGCCCGGCGCGGAAGCGGGCGAGGCCGAGGTCGTACTCGGGATCCACCCCGACGTTTCTCGCCGGTGTGTCGAACCCCTCCCAGCGCAGGCGCAGGTCGAACGAAGGCTTGACCTCGGGCGGCGCGGCCAGGGCCGGACCGGCCAGAAACAGGATGGCGGCAAAGATCGCTTTTCGCATGGCTCCCCCGGATCGCAAGAAAAAGGCCGAGAGCGTGAAGCCCTCGGCCGGCTCAGGAAGAAGGTGCGTTCAGCGCGCGCGATCGGGACTAGTTTACGACCGTGTCGCTGGCCATCCGGTCGTCCACCAGCTTCTCCAGCCGCGAGAGCACGTCGTCCAGCTCGCGCACGGTCTCGTGCCGCGAGTGGCGCTCACGCGTCTTGCGCCGCCCCTCCCAGACTCCCGTCCAGAGCTCGCGCTCCTGCTCCAGAATGTCGCGCCGCAGCTTGATCCCGTGGCGGGCAAAGACCGGCTCCAGGCGCTCGAAGCTCTGCAGCAGGTAGCGGCGGGTCGCGGTGTAGGCGTGCTCGGCCACGGTCCGGCGCTCGGCGAAGCCGAAGATGTTCGTGAAGAACATCAGGTAATCGTCGCGCTCCGGCTGGATGAGCACCACGTCCGCGTCCTTGAACTTCGTCTCGTAGGCGGCCATGCCGGCTTCGAGGCGCGAATGGATCATGGTGCGGAACGTCTGCGACAGCACCGTGGGCAGGCCGCGGTCCAGCAGGTTGCCGCGCTTCATGATCCCGGCCTCCACGGCGCGCACCGTGTCCACCGGGACGATCGGATTGACGCAGATCACCAGGTTGGCCCCGGCCTCCAGGGCGACGGAGGCGTGCAGGGTCTTGAGCAGCACGCCGTCGACGTAGTAGCGGCCGTCGATCTCCACCGGCGCATAGAGCCCGGGCAGGGCGCCGCTCGCCTGCACGGCCTGCGAGATCGGCACGTGGTCGTATCCCGGCTCGCCGAAGCGCACCGCCTGTCCCGAGTCCAGGTCGGCGGCCACCACCACCAGGTGCTTGCCCAGGCGGCGGAAGTCGTCGGTCCGGTTCTTGAGCTTGTAGATCTTCTGGAGGTACTCGCGGATCGGCCGGTTGTCGAACACCGCCACGGGGAGGGCGCGCGACAGGTGGAACAGCGCGTCGAAGAGCGTGCGCTGGCGGAAGTTCGTGAGGTAGTCGGCCACGGCGCCCCCGAGCAGCCTGGGGAGCATGCGGCCGCGCTTCCAGATCTCCCCCACGGCGGGGGTCAGGAAGGTCTCCGGGACGAACGGATGCTCGCCCGGTTCCTGGGAGACGATGGCGCGGCACATCTGCGCCGTCGTGATGTTGTTGGCGAGGTTGGCGTTGATGAAGGCGCCGGCGCTCACTCCCACATACACGTGGAGATCGGTGAGGTCGACGCCTTCGAGAGCTTCATCGAGGGCCCGGAGGACGCCGATCTCGTAGATGGCGCCCTCGGGACCTCCGCCGGCCAGAGCCAGCCCGATCCTGGAAGTCGGGTTGTCGGCAGCAGCCGGGCTGACGTTCGTGGACATGGACGCTCCTCCGCCTGACCGGTGCTCCTCAGGCGATGACCTTGGTCGTGTCGATGGCGGGCTCGCCGGCCGGAGTCACGATGCCAGCAGTGTCCGCCGGGGTGCCGGGGACCACGGGGGCCGCCGGGGTGACGCGCGGCTTGAGCATCTCGACCTTGGCGTTGAGCTCCTCGACGCGCTGCGTGAGGTTGTGGATCTCGTCGCGGCTGGGCACGCCCATCCGGTGGAGGGCCTTGGTCACGGCCTCGTCGAGCTTGCCGCTCCAGGTGTCCCAGAGCTCGTCGGCGGAGCTGCGGGCGCCCTCGTACTGCTTGCGCGCCTCCTCGCGGCCCCGGGTCTCATAGTCGCGGCCCCGGTCGACGAGGCGGTCGAACATCTTGGTGCCCTCCTCCCCGGCGGCCGCAAGGGCTCCGAGGCCGGCGAGCCAGATGCGATGGGCGGACTCTTTCAGCTCGTCCTGCAGGTTCTTCGTCGTCTCGTTCATGGCTGTTTACCTCGTGATGGTCTTGCGTTGGCGGGGCTGGCGCGTCTGCGCGGGAGCGCTGTCCGCCGCTGCGGTTTCCGGAGTGATGATCGTCATCTGGGCGACCTCGCGGGCCGCCGCGTACTCGTCGATCTGCCGCGCCAGGATGTCCAGGCGCGCGGCCAGGACCTTGAGGTCGTCCCGGGTGAGGACGCCCATCTTCTTGAGGACCTGCCGGCTCTCGTACTCGACCGTGTCCTGGAACAGCTTGCCCGCTTCGCGCAGGGCGCCGTTGGCGCGGTCGGCGAAGGCGTCGACGGTCTTGCGCTGGCGCTCGTCGAGCGGGCGGCCCCGCTCGACCAGGCGGTCGAACAGCTTGACGCTGGTCTCTTCCGCCTCGGCGATGGCGCCGAGGCCGGCGAGCCAGAGGTTGCGGCCGGCGCTCAACAGCTCACGCCCGAGGCCGCCGGGGTTGGTGGAAGTCTGGGCCTCGCTCATCCGATTTTCTCCTCTCGCCCCCTCAGGGGAACGGTACTGGCGGCGTTCTGGTTTCCCACACTGCCTGCCGCGCCGGGCGCGGCGGTCTGCTCCCTCTCGAGCTCGGCCAGGGACGACTCGAGCTGCTCGAGCCGGGCCCGCAGGCTCGACATCTCCTCGCGCACCCGGCGCACCGGCCCCAGCCGGTCGATGGATGCCTGGACCAGCCGGTCCACGCCGTTCGAGACCTGCTCGAAGCCGGAGCTCACGGCGCGCTCGCCCATGCGGACGAGGTCGTGGAGCAGCTCGCTCGGCAGGAACGACGTGCCGCGCCGCCCCTCGTCGAGGATGATCTGGGCCAGGGTCTGCGAGGTGACGTCGGCGCCCGAGGCGTTGTCGATCACCTTGACCTCCTGCCCCTGCCGGATCCAGCCGGAGATCTCGTCGAGGGAGACGTAACGGCTCTCCTCCGTGTCATAGAGCTTGCGGCTTTCATAGCGTTTGATCAGCCGGATCATGAGTGTGCCTCCTCAGGGAACGCGACTGCAAAACGACTGCCGCGTTCCGACAGTGAATATACCGCACTGCGGCATAGACGTCAAGAGGAAGTTTGACGCAATGCGGCAAGAGGCAACACGCGCGCTCCGGCAGCGTATAATCGGGAGTAGCGCCACTTTCGGAAAAAGCGAATGGGACTCCCTGAGAAGAGCACGCCGCCCGAGGCTTACAGCCTCAGCCAGATGCCGACGGCGCGAGAGCCGGCCCTCCCGCCGGACTGGCCGGCGGAGAGCGCGAGCTTCCGGCCGCCGCCACACTACGTCGTGCTGGAGGCGCTCGGCAACGGCGGCATGGGCGTGCTCTACAAGGCCGAGGACACCCGGCTGCACCGCACCGTCGCCCTGAAGGTCCTGCCCCTCCGGTTCACCAACGATCCCGTGGCCAAGGAGCGCTTCCTGCGCGAGGCGCGGACGGCCTCGGCCGTCGATCATCAGAACCTCTGCGCGATCTACGACGTCGGCGAGTCCGAGGACGGCCGGCTCTTCCTCGCCATGCCGTGCTACCAGGGCGAGACGCTGCGCTCCCGTCTGGCGCGCGGGCCGCTCCCCCTCGACGAGGCTCTCGGCATCGCCAAGCAGGTGGCCCGCGGCCTCGCCAAGGCTCACCGCCAGGGCATCGTGCACCGGGACATCAAGCCAGAGAACCTGATGATCACGACCGACGGGGTGGTCAAGATCCTCGACTTCGGCATCGCCAAGCTCTCCGGCGCCTCGGACCTGACCGGCACCGAGCACCGGATCGGCACTCCGTCCTACATGGCTCCCGAGCAGTCCCGGAAGGGCACGGTGGACTCCCGCGCCGACCTCTGGGCGCTCGGGGTGGTGCTCTACGAGATGATCACCGGCCGCCGGCCGTTCGCGGGGGCAAACCCGGTCGCGGTCCTGCAGGCGATCCAGTACGGCGTGCCCGAGCCGCTCGCGCAGCTCCGGCCCGGGGTTCCGTCCCGCCTGGAGAAGGTCGTGGCCCGGCTGCTGATGAAGAACCCCAAGGCCCGCTACCCGGACGCCGAGAGCGTGCTCGCGGAGCTCGACGGCGAGACCGCCGTGGCCGGCCGCCGCTCCCGGAACCTCTGGCTGGCTGCCGGGCTGGCGGCGGCCCTGAGCGTCGGACTGGTCGCGGCCTGGGCCCTGGGACCCCGGGACCGCCAACCCCGGACGACCGGCGCGGTGCCGGCGGAGCCGGAGCGCCTCACGAACCAGGCGGGAAGCGAGTGGTTCCCGAGCCTCGCCCCTGACGGGCAGCGGTTCGCCTATGCCAAGTTCGACGGCTCCGACTTCGACATCTACCTCCAGAGCGTCGACGGCGGCAGCCCGGTCAATCTGACCGCGAGCTTGCCGGGAGATGACATCGAGCCCGATTTCTCCCCGGATGGATCACGGATCGCCTTCCGCTCCGAGCGGCCGGACGGCGACGGCATCTTCCTGATGAGCTCCGGCGGCGGGCCCGCGCGGCGGCTCTCCCGCTTCGGCTTCTCTCCGGCATGGTCTCCGGATGGCAAGAGCATCCTGGTGGCCACCGAGCTGGTCAGGGATCCGAAAGAGCGCGGCACCACCAGCCAGATCTGGCGGATCGAAGTGGACAGCGGACAGAGCCGGCGCCTCGTGCAGCAGGATGCGGTCCAACCGAGCTGGTCGCCCGAGGGCCGCCGCATCGCCTTCTGGAGCGTCGATCCCGCGACCGGCAAGCGCCGGATCTGGACCGTGGCCTCAGGCGGCGGGAGCCCCATCCCGCCCGTGCCGGTCACCACCGGCGAGAGCCTGGACTGGAACCCCGTCTGGTCATCCGACGGGCACCTCTACTTCGCCAGCAACCGCCGCGGGACCATGGGCCTCTGGCGGATCTCCATCGACGAGGAGACGGGTGCCACCTTCGGGCCGGCGGAGGCGATCGCGACGCCGGCGGCCCGGATCGGTTTCCTGAGCATCTCCACGGATGGCCGGCGCATCCTCTATGCCTCCCAGGACGGCAGGGCCAACGTGGAGCGGGCGCAGTTGGATCCGGATGCCCTGGCGGTCACCGCTCCCTTGAGCACGGTGACCGAAGGCCCGCGCAGAGTCCTCCATGCCCGGGTTTCGCCCGCGGGCGACGAGGTCGTGATCTCCGACGTGGACGCGGCGGATCAGGAAGACCTGTTCCTGGTCCGGGCGGACGGCACCGGAGAACCCCGCCAGCTCACCCGCGACCCGCACAAGGACCGCGCCCCGAGCTGGTCTCCGGACGGGCGCCGCCTCTTCTTCTCCTCCAACCGGAGCGGGAGCTATGCGACCTGGACGATCGGGCGGGACGGAAGCGGCCTGGAGCTCCTGGGACCGGGCCGCCGGGAGCCCGCGTTCCAGCCCCTGCCCTCTCCCGATGGACGCTGGCTCGCCTCCGTGGGCAAGGAGCGGTCCGGCTGGATGCCGACGCTCCTCGACCTGCGGCTGCCCGCGGCACGGAGGCTGCCGCAACCTCTCGTCAACGGCTTCTTCCCCTGGGGCTGGTCGCCCGACGGGCAATGGCTGGCCGGCGTGACGGAGGAGGGCAGGATCGCCCTCTGCTCGCCCGCCACGCGAAAGCTGCAAAGGGCCGTGGGCCGCGGCTCGAAGCCGGTCTGGATGCACACCCGGCCCGCCCTCCTGTTCCTCGACGAGTGGCGGATCTTCGCGTTCGACCTCCGGACCGGGATCACGAGCGTGGTCCTCGAGCCGGGGACGAGCTCCTCCTTCACCGACCTGGACCTCGGTCCGGATGACCGGATGCTCTACGTGGTCCACGATCGCGACGAGGGGGACGTCTGGATGTTGAGCCTCGACTGACGCTATGATTGCCCAAGCTTTTCCAGCAGTCGCGTCTCTTTCAGGAGGGTCGGATGAGCTTCCGATTCAAGGATCTCGCTCTGCACATCATTGCTTTCGCGGACAGGCAGCCCGGGGCCTGTGATCCATGCACGGCGACGGCGCCGCCCGAAAAACTGCCGAAGCCCAAGCCCGAGTGTCCCCAGGCCAGCCAGAAGGCGCCTCCGAAGCCCCCGAAGCGGCCCGCGAAACGCAGCGCCCTGGACCTTCTCCGCGACCAGCTCCGCACAGCCCTGGCGGGCGCGTAGGCGTTACGGCGCCGGGCTGACGTAGCGCACCCACCCGGCCAGGCGTTCCTGGACGGTTTCGCCAAGGCTCTCCAGGGACGCCAGGTCGGTGGGCTCTTCCGGCAGCAGCGGGATGTCGATCAGCGGCTGCTCGCGGCCGAGCAGCTTCGTCAATTCCACCAGCCCCTTCCGGTCGCGCTCCCCCAGCCAGGAGAGCAGCTCCCAACCCGTCGGACGGCACGGGTCGCCGCTGGATGGCGAAGCCTTCTCCGCGTGGTGCGGGTGCACCCGGTTGACCAGGATCGGGCCGAGGTGGAAGCCCGCCTGCTCCAGCCGCCGGGCGAAGAACAGCGTGTCCGGGATGCGCTCCTCGCCCGGGCCCGAGACCAGGACGAAGCGGGTCCTGGGGGACCGCAGGAGCTGCTCCACGGCCTGCGCGCGCTCGCGGAACCCCTCGTAGAGCGGCGCGAAGGCCTGGAAGAACTCCGCCATGTCGCGCAGCAGGTCGAGCCCGACCACGTCGTCGAGGAAGCGCTCGGCCTGCCGGCCCAGCGGTCCGAAGCCTTTCGTGGCCTTGAGCCTCCCCTCCTGGTCGAACCAGGGCTTGAGCGCCACGCGGATCGCGCCGCTCTCCAGGAACCCGATGATCCTCGACGGCGCCTCCAGGAAATCGAGCGCCTGCCGCGTCGGCGGCGTGTCCAGGATCACCTGCGAATAGCGGCCCTCGGCCTCCACCTCGAACAGGCGCTCGACGGCCATGTACTCCAGGATGCCCGAGAGCGTGCCCGAGAGCTGCTGATAGAAGCGGTTCTCCAGGATGCGGCGCGAAGCCTCCGGCTCCTGGGCGTAGCGCTCGATCAGGCGGTCGAACGTCTGGCGCGCGTCGAGCAGGCTCGCGTGGAGCCTGCCCGGCGCGTCGAGCGGCACCGGCACCTCGTGCAGCTTCGCCTCTTCCCCCACTCCCAGGGCGTCCTTGAGGCGCAGCGACGGGTCGAACGTCATGACCAGGGTGTCGCGCCCGGCGCGCGCCGAGAGCACGCCCATGGCCGCGGCCAGCGTGGTCTTGCCGACGCCGCCCGCGCCCACGACCACGACCAGCGGATGCCGGTCCGAGATCAGCTCCATGCGCCCCTCCCCGGCTCCAGGCAGCTCTGGAGCGCCTTGATCAGGTGCGGCCCGCGGTCCATGGCGAGCAGGGGAAGCTCGACCCGCGGCCCCTCCCAGTGCTCGATCAAGCGGGCCATCTCGTCCTCGTTGAGCTTCCGGCGCCGGCGCCAGAGCGAGACCAGCGCGTCGTCGTGGCCCTGGTCGGGAGGAGCGGGCGGATACAGGCCGTTGACGACCAGGGCCTCGGGATCGCGCCGGATGCGCTCGCGCAGCGCCTCGCGCAGCTCGATCGCCTCCTGCACCGGCATCTCCTCGGCCTGGGTGACCACCACGATGCCGCAGCGCTCCGGGTCGGAGACGAACCGCGCCAGCTCGCCCCCCATCTCGGCGAACGGTCCGCGGCGGATGACCTCGGCCACCAGGAGCGGCGCGGCGAGCAGGCTCACCCCGTGCCCGGTCGCGGGAGCGTCGAGCACGATCGTGTCGAGAGCAGGCGCGCCCATCGCGCCCAGGCCGTTCAGGAGGCGCCAGGCGTGGCCGAGGATCGCGACCTCCTTCAAGCCCGGCGCCGTGGCCGTGAAGTGCTGGTAGATCGAGCTGTCGAGCACTCGCCTGGTGAGCATCTCCAGCGGCAGGCGCTCGCGGACGATCTCGTCCAGCACCTGGCGCGGTTTCAAGTTCTGCACCCAGACCCGCGGCCCGGCCTCCACGATCGCGCCGCCGGACGGCGGCAGGGCGAACATCTGGTGGAGGTTCTCGCGCGGATCGACCTCCACGATGAGCGTGCGGCGGCCGGCCGCGGCGAGCGCCCGGCCCAGGGTGGCCGAGACCGTGGTCTTGCCCACGCCCCCCTTGCCCGTGACCACGACGAGCTGCCGGCGTGCGAGGTTGTCGAGGATGCTCATGGCCTGTGGGCTCCGTGCAAAGTCAGTGCCGCGGTGCGGCTAAGTCTATCACTGGGAGCGCCGGCGTCCCGCCGGCGACAAACCAGGTTACTTCGCCGGCGGGACG
>JBJMGZ010000515.1:0-5740 GCA_045807605.1 Thermoanaerobaculia bacterium
TTCGCCCTCTGCGTCCTCTACGGGCTCATCGTCCCGCCGGAGTACCATGCCGGCGAGCTGCTCGAGAAGTTCCTCCCCGGCTTCCGCTGGATCACTCCCGGCGGCTTCCTGCTGGGCCTGGTAGAGACCTTCCTCTACGGCGGCTATGCCGGTCTGCTCGTGGGCTCGCTCTACAACGCCGTCCAGCGCCGGAGCGCCCACGCTTGACGAGAGCCTGCCGAATCTCCCCGGCGCCGGAGGAGGCCCTCGGCGCCGGGGAGAAGGCATGGGATGTGCTACATTTTCCGACGAGGGTCCATTTCGGCCTTCTGAACCCATGCGGCACTTCCAATCCCTGCTCCTGCTCACCGCTCTGAGCGTCGGCCTTTTCGCAGGGCCTCATCCCTGCAGGGCGGCGCATCAGCAACGGGAGAGCCGGCATTCCTGCCATGAAGCAGCGGAAGCCTCGCACGGCACGGCGGCCCACAAGGGCGCCCCGTCGCACAAGGATGACGGGAAGGACTGCTGCAATACCTTCTGCCACCATGCCTGCCAGATGACGGCGATCGCCGATGCCGCGCAGGTAGCGTTCGCCGTCACGCCCGTCTCCCAGACGGTCGCCGAGGTGTCCGGCTCCGACCTCCCTCTGTTCGCGCATCCCATCGATCACGTCCCGCTAGCCTAGCCCTCCTCCAGCGAAGGTCCGTTCGTAGCTCGGGCTCGCTCCTCCAGGCGAGCGTCGAGGACGGAATTCATCCGCCCGCGCCAGCAGGTCCGGGCTGGACGATGAGGAGTCTGGAAATGTTCGAGAAGCACAGGAGAGTGCCCGCGGCCGCCTTGGCCGGCGGGCTGACCGCCCTTGCCGCGCTGCTCGGGTGCGGCGGGGAAGAGAGCGTCGCCAGCAAGAGCGCGGCGGCCTTCGAGGAAGCCCAGAAGAGGGGAGAGACGTTCGGAGGCGAAGGGCACGCGCACGGCGGTCACAGCGCCGTCGCTCCCGGCGGCGGGCATGCCGAAATGGCATCGCATAATGCCGCGGCCGGTGAAGAGGCCGCCCCTGAACATCATCACGGCCCGGCTGGAGCGCCCGCCGGAGATATGCGTCACCATGCGGAGCACGGCGGCGGAGCCCATGCGGAAGCTGCTCACGGGAGCGCCGGCGAGCACGCCTCTGCCGATCACTCCGCGATGGGCCACGGCCAAAGCGCCGCCTCGGGCAATGCGGCACAGCATGCCGGACACGGCATGACGGCTCCACAGACCCCTGTCCCCACTGCCGGACATGCCGGCCATTCTCCGTCCGCGGGCGCCATGCCCCTGGACACTTCTGCGCCGTCGCCGGGGCAGCCGGCGAGGACCCTGAGCCCTGGCCCGCTCGACGCCCCGGCTGCCACTTCGGTGCTGGACGCGCAACGCTCGGCGGAGATGGCCGGAGGGATGGCGGGAGGGATGGAAGGAATGGGCGGTCACGGCGGTCATGGAGGGGGTACGTACCGCCATGTCGATGCCGGCCGCGGACCGGAGGCCTACGAGGGGTCGGAGCCTCAGACCCCCGGCGCGGAGCATCAGCACGGCGGTCCGGCGACGCCTGCGCCTTCCGGACACGAGGCGCACTCGCAGCATGAGCCCCCCGCCGGCGGCACCGAGGAGACCGCCGACGTCTACGCGTGTCCGATGCACCCCGAGGTCACCAGCAAGACTCCGGGAACGTGTCCGAAGTGCGGGATGACCCTGGTCAAGAGGAGGAAGGGATGAGTCAAGCATGGGTGCGGGGAGTCTTGCTCGCCGCCGCGCTGCTCGCCGCCGGCTGCGCGTCCGTGCCGCGCGATGCCGGCATCGGCGAGGTGCGAAAGGCGGTCGAGGAGCGGAGCGGCCAGAAGATCGAGTGGAGCCCGGACCAGCCGGTCGAGCCTCCCGCCGACTTGCGGCCGCTCCTCGGAGGCGAGCTGACCATCGAGCGCGCGGTCGGGATCGCGCTCGCCAACAACCGGGACCTCCTCGCCGCGCTCGAGGAGCTGGGAGTGGCGCGCGCCGACCTGATCGCGGCGAGCACGGTCCGCAACCCGGTCTTCGACGGCGAGGTGCGGTTTCCCGGAAAGCCTTTCGAGGTCGGGATCACGCAGACCCTGATCGACCTGCTGCAACTTGGCAGGCGGCGGGCCCTGGGGCAGGCCGGGTTCGAGGCCGCCCGGCTGCGGGTGACGGGCGCGGTGCTCGGCTTCGCGGCCGAGGTCAGGGCGGATTACTACACGTTGCAGGCGGCGCAGCAGGCGCTCGCCCAGCAGCGGACGATCCAGGCCGCGGCCGAGGCCTCGGTCGAGCTGGCGCGGCGGCAGCACGACGCGGGCAACATCTCCGACCTCGACCTGGAGAACGAGCAGGCGATCTATGAGCAAGCCAAGCTCGACCTCGCCCGCGCCGAGCTCGACGAGCTGCAGACCCGCGAGCGGCTGCTGGCGGATCTCGGCGCGCTCCAGCCTCTGCCGCTGACCCTAACGGCCCAGGAGCCGCCCGCGGAGGGCGGGCAGGAGCGGACGCTCGAAGAGCTGGAGGCCTCCATGGCGGGCCGCCTCGACCTGTCGCTCGCGCAGGCCGAGGTGGAGGCGGCCCGCCGGGCGTTGCCGCTCGCCCGCTCCGGCGCCTACGACGAGCTCGCCGCCGGCGTGCACCGCGAGCGCGAGCCCGAAGGCGGGAGCACGACCGGACCCGCCGTGGCCATCCCCATCCCTATCTTCGACCGCGGCATGGCCGGGCGCACGCGCGCGGCTGCCAGGCTGAGGATGGCCGAGCAGCGGCTGCACGCGCTGACCGTCAATGCGCGCTCGGAGGCGCGGGCCGCGCGCGAGCGGCTGCTCGAGGCGAGAGCGCGCGCCGATTATCTCCGCAACGTCATCGTGCCGCGCCGGCAACGGATCCTGAACCTGACGCAACTGGAATACAACACGATGCTGCGCGGCGCTTTCGATCTCATCCGCGCCCGCCAGGGGCTCTCCGACGCTCTGCGCGAGCAGGTGATGGCGATCCGCGACTACTGGCTGGCGCGCACCGAGCTCGAAGCGGCGGTGAGCGGCGTGCTCGGCTTCTCGGCGCGGCCGGAGGAGCGGCAACTGCCCCGGATGGACCTGTTCGAGCCGTCGCCCCAGCAGGAGAGCAAAGAAAATGACTGAGGAGAAATCGATGATTTCGAGACGCAACGTGCTCGCTTCCGGGGCGGCGATGCTCACGGCCGGCGCCGCCAGCCTGCTGCGGCGCAACCCGCTGCTCGCCGCCGCCTCGCGGCGGCAGGCCGCTTCCAGGGACCAGGGCAACGTCGTCCCGGTGGTGACCCCCAACACCCCGAACCTGCCCTGGCGCTGGGAGGACGGCTATAAAACTTTCCATCTGATCGCCGAGCCGGTGGTGCGCGAGTTCGCTCCCGGACTGCGGGTGAACTGCTGGGGGTACAACGGCCACACGCCCGGCCCCACCCTCGAAGCGGTGGAAGGGGACCGGGTGCGGATCTACGTCGAGAACCGCCTTCCCGAGCCCACGTCCATGCACTGGCACGGCGTGATCCTGCCCAACGGCATGGACGGCGTCGTCGGCCTCAACCAGCGGCGGATCGAGCCCGGTCAGACCTTCAAGTACGAGTTCACGGTGCGCCAGCACGGCACCCACATGTACCACCCGCACTTCGACGAGATGGTGCAGCAGGCGATGGGGATGATGGGCTTCCTCATTTTCCATCCGCGGCAACCGCTGCGCCGGGTGGACCGTGACTTCGCGCTCTTCCTGAACGAGTGGTTCATCAAGCCCGGCACCTCCGTTCCCGACCCGACGGTGATGCTCGACTTCAACGTCTTCACCTTCAACAGCCGGGTCTTCCCCGGCACCGAGCCGCTGCTCGCCCGCCTGGGCGACCGGGTGCGCATCCGTTACGCCAACATCAGCATGGATTCCCACCCGATCCACCTTCATGGCCACACCTCCCGCGGGACGGCCAGCGACGGCGGGCAGTTGCCGCAGACGGCGTGGATTCCCGAGACCACCATCAACGTTCCGCCCGGCACCACCCGCGACATCGAGTTCGTCGCCGACAACCCCGGCGATTGGGCGGTGCACTGCCACAAGGTTCACCACACGATGAACCAGATGGGGCACAACCTGCCGGTCATGACCGGCGTGGACCAGTCGGGAGTGACGGAGAAGCTCAACGAGCTGGTCCCCGGCTACATGCCGATGGGCAACAGCGGCATGGGCGACATGATGGACATGGGCAAGCCGCGCAACACGCTGATGATGGGAGCGGGAGAGGGACCCCTGGGAACGATCTCCATGGGCGGCATGTTCACGATCCTGAAGGTCCGCGAGGGGCTGCAGAGCTACGACGAGGATCCCGGCTGGTATCAGCACCCCGCGGGAACGGTGGCCTCGCCGGTCGGCGAGCGCGGCGGGAAATGACCATGCGCCGGCCCCTCAAGCTCACGCTGCTCGCCGTGGGGATCCTGGTGTTGCTGGGCGGTTTGCTGTTCTGGAACCTCCTGCGCTACGGCTTCAGCGCCCACGACGAGCCCACGCGGATGGAGGCCGCGGCCGCGCGCGCCATGCGCAGGTGGTCGGCGCCCGCCGACCTGCGCGGCGAGCGCAACCCGCTGCCGCTCACGCCGCAGTTGCTGGGCGAGGCGCGGGCGCACTGGGCCGACCACTGCGCCTCGTGCCACGGCAACGACGGCAAGGGGAAGACGGTGATCGGCGAGCATCTCTACCCGCGGGCTCCCGACATGACGCTCGCGGCCACGCAATCGCTTTCTGATGGCGAGCTGTTCTCGATCATCGAGAACGGCGTTCGCCTCACCGGCATGCCCGGCTGGGGCGACGGCACGGCCGAGTCCGCCTACGGCAGTTGGACCCTGGTGCATTTCATCCGCCCCCTGCCGCGGGTCACGCCCGAGGAGATCGCGGAGATGGAGGCCTTGAACCCGGCAAGCCCGGAGGAGATCAGGGAGCGAATGGCGGAAGAACAATTCTTGGCGGGGGACGGCGACGAAGCCGCCCCGCAAACAACGGGAAACCACTCTCACGGACACTGACGAGGAGTCATCCATGCGAAAGATCACCACGGTCCTGACCTCGATATTCATTCTGCTGGCGTCGATCGCCCTGGCTCATGAAGGGCACAAACACGTGATGGGTACGGTCGCGGCGGTGGCCGCCGATCACCTGCAAGTAAAGACGAAGGACGGCAAGGCCGTCACCGTGCCGCTCACCAAGACCACCAAGTACCTGCAGGGCAAGGGGGCGGCCACCCTGGCGGACATTCACGTCGGCGACCGGGTGGTCGTCGACCTCGCGAAAGGCGGCGCCGCGGAGGAGGTGAGGCTCGCTTCGGCCCAGGCGGTCGATCCCGTCTGCGGCATGAAGGTGGATTCCAGGACGGCGCTCAGGTCGGTGTACGCGGGCAAGACCTACTATTTCTGCTCCAAGGAGGACAAGGCCAAGTTCGACAAGAACCCCGGGGTTTATGTGAAGAAAAATTCGTGACTGCCTGGGCGAGGACAGGCAGGGGCGGCCCCCGGAGGGCCGCCCTACAGGCGGAGTTGGAAGGTCGGCCGTCAAGCCGCGCAGGCGCAGGCCCGGCAGCAGGAGTTGACCTGCACGCACCGGCCGAGGCCGGCACCGCAGATCCGGTCGCAGTTGCTGTCGCTAGAGCACTGGCTTTTGCAGCAGCTCGCGGCGGTTGTGGGGATGGCCGTGGCAAAGCCGAGGAGCAGCAGAGAGAAGCAGA